>JAOUDU010000002.1 GCA_029859085.1 Gammaproteobacteria bacterium
AAGATGTATATCTGGAGCAGAAAAGGGTGGCCCACATTCACCTGGGATAACGACGCCCTGGCCAGCCTTCTCGCCCACGTTTCGCGCGAGCAGGGCCGCCTGCTGGGAAAAATGGAAGGGCTGGGGTTCGATTTGCGCAATGAGGCCCACCTGCAAACCCTGACGGAAGAGGTCGTCAAATCCAGCGAGATCGAGGGCCAGACGCTGGAGCGAGAGCAGGTTCGCTCTTCCATCGCCAGGCAACTCGGAATGGATGTTGCCGGCCTTGTTCCATCAGACCGAAACATCGATGGTATTGTCGAAATGATGCTGGACGCGACCGGCAACTACGCGGCCCCCCTCACCGAAGACCGACTTTTTGGCTGGCATGCCGCCGTTTTCCCTACAGGGCGCAGCGGGATGCACAAAATTCTGGTCGGCCAGTGGCGCAATGACAGCGGTGGTCCCATGCAAGTCGTCTCGGGTGCGATAGGGCGACAAAAAGTCCATTACGAAGCCCCTCCAGCAGATCGTCTGCCGGAGGAAATGGCAAGATTCCTGGCGTGGTTCGAGGCGCCCGGCGATCTCGATCCGCTGGTGATCGCCGGCCTGGCACATCTGCATTTTGTGACCATCCACCCCTTTGACGATGGCAATGGCCGTATCGCGCGAGCCATTGCAGATATGGCGCTGGCGCGCGCGGACGGATCGGCGCAGCGTTTTTACAGCATGTCGGCCCGAATCCGCATCGAACGCAACGATTACTACACCCTGCTGGAGAGCACCCAAAAAGGTGAACTCGACGTAACGTCCTGGCTCACCTGGTTTCTGCAGTGCCTCTGCCGGGCAATTGAAGGCGCACAGGAAAAACTTGCCGCTGTTATGAATAAGGCGCGGTTCTGGGAACAGTTTGCCAAGGAACCCCTGAACGAACGCCAGATCAAAGCGCTGAACCGAGTCCTGGATGGATTTGAAGGAAAACTAACAACTTCCAAGTGGGCGAAACTCGCAAAATGCTCCCAGGATACCGCCTACCGGGATATTCTCGATCTCATAGACCGTGGCGCACTCAGGAAAGACCCCGGCGGTGGGCGCAGTACCAGCTACTCTTTAGAGTTGTCCCGGAGGGTGGGAATAGTCGTAAGTTGATTTAGTGGTAGCTACGGGTGGACTTGACGGTCCGACGCATCGGCCACCGACCCCGGCATTATGAATCGTGCTGGAGATTCTTAACTGATTGATTTTATTAACTTAAAACGACCGGGCTGGCGCACCAGCACCCACAGCGCATTTTGCACCACGGAGCACAACGAATCACAGCACGTCCCGCAAATCTCCCGCAACTGGCGTTCGGGGATCCCCGCCAACCTGCTGGCATCATTGGCATATATTGCCAATACTGCTATTATCTGAGCCAATTCAGTGAGGTGAAATATGCCAACCAGAAACGTGGTGTTAACAGAGCAGCAGGAAATCTTCGTGGGAAAACTGGTCGAGGCTGGCCGTTATCAAAATGCGAGCGAAGTTCTGCGCGACGGCTTGCGGCTGTTGGAGGATCGAGTACGGCAACGCGATGCGGAGCTTGAGGACATCAGGGCCGGTGTTGTCGCTGGCTTTGATCAGGTGGGACGAGGTGAATTCGCCGAGGGGTCAGGTGAAGAGGCCATTGAAAGAGCATTTAAACGTGCTGTCTGTAAGCATGGCCGATGAGAGGGTATCGGTTATCGCCGCGGGCCGAAATGACTCTGGAAGCTATTATTGGCTGGACAATCGAGCATTTCGGTATTGATCAGGCCGAAAGGTATAAAAATCAACTGATCTGTCGCTTATCAACACTCTCAGCTGGCGAACTGCCCCATGGGCTGCCTTGCAACGGGCTGCTTGCTGACTACCGCGAAGTGGTTGATCTTGAGTACTATCGCGAAGGTCGCCACTACATCATTTACCGAAATACCGTCGAGGGCATTTTTGTGCTGGATTTCGTCCATGGTTCTCGTGATTTGGCGGCTATTCTTGACGAGTTGAGCTGATCTGGGTGTCGGGCAGATTAACGGTATGCCGCGAGTAAATCGTCTGCTGAGGATCGATTGGTGGTGATGAATGCTGAGGCGCGAGCGGTGATCAATCGTCAGCGCGGCAAGAGCTCAGAACATGTATTCACCTACTCAAAAGGTAAGCCGGTAGATCGTATCAATACCAAAGCTTGGCATAGGGCGCGAGAGGAGGCTGGATTGCCGCAAGTGCGGGTTCATGATTTGAAGCACACGTTCGGTCGCCGGTTGCGGGCCAAAGGTGTCAGTCATGAAACTCGGCAGGTTCTCCTGGGCCATAAGAACGGCCAGATCACGACGCATTATTCCGCTGCAGAAGTTGGGGAACTGATAGACGCGGTGGAGAAAGTGAGCTGGTCGGGTAGTTCAGCGCCGACCCTGACCCTGATTAAAAATGAAATCTCCCGCAGTTGGGAGGAGGGAGCCTATCAATCGTGTACATATGGGTGCCCATCCCCCGTTAATGGGGTAGAGCCTGGGGTGGAGCCATAACATATTGGAAAATAAAGAAAAAATGGTAGCTACGGGTGGACTTGAACCACCGACCCCAGCATTATGAATGCTGTGCTCTAACCAGCTGAGCTACGTAGCCACATCGGGTCGGGACTAGCTGTCCCTGAAGTGGCGCGCATTTTCGCGATTTTGCCGGGGCAAGTCAAGCGAGGGGCGGGCCCGGGGGATGCGCAGGCGTGTGCGCTCCGTCCAGCCGGTCCAGGCTCCCGATTCCGCCGCTAGACGTTGAAACGGAAGTGGATGACGTCGCCGTCCTGCACCACGTAGTCCTTGCCTTCCAGCCGCCAGCGACCGGCGTCCTTGGCACCCTGTTCCCCCTTGTAGGTGATGAAGTCGTCGTAGCTGATCACCTCGGCGCGGATAAAGCCCTTCTGGAAGTCGGTATGGATGACCGCGGCTGCCTCCGGTGCAGTGGCGCCGATGCGCACGGTCCAGGCCCTCACTTCCTTCACGCCCGCGGTGAAGTAGGTCTGCAGGCCCAGCAGTTCGTAGCCGGCGCGAATTACCTTGTCCAGCCCGGGTTCGTCCATGCCCAGGTCCTTCAGGAACTCGGCGCGCTCGTCGTCCTCCAGTTCCACGATTTCCGATTCCAGCTTGTTGCAGATGGCGACGACGATCGCGCCCTCGCGGGCGGCAATACCGCGCACGATATCCAGGTGCGGGTTATCCTCGAAGCCGTTTTCATCCACATTGGCGATGTACATGGTGGGCTTGGCGGTAAGCAGGAACAACGGCTTCACCAGTGCCTTTTCATTGGCGTCCAGCGCGAGCGAGCGCACCGGCAGTGCCTCGTTGAGGTGGGGCAGCAGCTTGTCCTCGAGCAGGGCCTTCAGGGCGATGGATTCCTTGTCGCCACCCTTGGCCGTGCGGATCACTTTCTGCAACTGCTTCTCGCAGCTCTCCAGGTCCGCCAGTGCCAGTTCGGTGTTGATCACCTCGATATCCGATTTGGGATCGATCCGGTTGGCCACATGGATCACATTGTCATCCTCGAAACAGCGCACCACGTGGGCGATGGCATCGGTCTCGCGGATATTTGCCAGGAACTGGTTGCCCAGCCCCTCGCCCTTGGAGGCGCCCGCTACCAGGCCGGCGATGTCCACGAACTCCATCGTGGTGGCCACCTCCCGCTGGGGCTTGACGATCTCGGAGATGCGAGTCTGGCGCGGGTCGGGAACCGGAACGACACCGGCATTGGGTTCGATGGTGCAAAAGGGAAAGTTTTCCGCGTCTATTCCCGCCTGCGTCAGGGCGTTGAACAGGGTGGACTTGCCCACATTGGGCAGGCCGACGATTCCGCATTTGAAGCCCATGTAACTTCCCTTTGTAAATAGCCTGTGTGTCAGCTCAAGCGGCGCTGAAGCTGTGTAGTCGGGTCATCGCCTTTGTCTCGTCACCATCCAGCAGCAGGGGTAAAGCGCCGATGGCCTCGCTGATGCTTGCATCGATCCGCAGGCGGTCTTCCGCCGACGGTGCGCCAAGCACGTAGCCCGTCACCCTGGAGGCGTGTCCCGGGTGGCCTATGCCGATGCGCAGGCGGTAAAAATCATTGTTGTTGCCCAGGGCCGGGATGATATCCCGCAAGCCGTTGTGGCCGCCGTGGCCGCCGCCCCGTTTGAAGCGTGCGCTGCCCGGGGGTATATCCAGTTCGTCGTGGGCCACCAGTATCTGGTCCGGCGCAATCTTGTAGAACGTGGCCATGGCCGCAACAGCCTTGCCGCTGCGGTTCATGAATGTGGTCGGGATAAGCAGGCGCAGGTCATGGCCGGACAGGGTGAGCTGGCCGGCCAGGCCGAAAAACCGGGCTTCGGCGCGCAGGGAGCCGCCGTTGGTGCGAGCCAGTTCCTCGATGAAGTCGGCGCCTGCATTGTGCCGGGTCCCCCGGTACTCGCTACCGGGGTTGCCCAGGCCTACTATCAGCTTGATTGCAGTCAACAAGTGCCGCCTGCAGCCAGGAGTTTAGTCCTGGCTGTCGCCTTCTGCGCCAGCAGCATCAGCCGCTCCGGTATCACCACCTTCCTCGCCTGCTTCCGCATCACTCGCACCCCTGGGTGCGATGATTGAGGCGACGGCCAGGTCGTGGTCCTCGCCGAGGGCCAGGGCAACAGAGGTGACGCCTTCAGGCAGGGTGATGTCCGACAGGTGGATGATGTCGCCGATCGCGACATTGAGCATATCGACTTCGATATACTCCGGGATGTCCTTGGGCAGACACTGGACTTCAATATCCGTTTCCTGGTGCTGGACGATACCGCCCTGGGTCTTCACGCCGTGTGCCCTGGCTTCGTTGATGAAGTGAATCGGCACGTGCACCTTGATCGGTTTGCCCGCTTCCACTCGCAGGAAATCCGCGTGCATGACGCTTTCCCTGGCGGGGTGGCGCTGCAGGTCCTTGAGGATAGCCTTTTGCGACTCCTTGCCGATATTGATGGTCAGCACGTGAGAGTAGAAGGCCTCGTTTTCCAGCGCCTTTTCCAGGTCCTTGCGGACCAGGGTAAGTGGCTGGGGATCCTTGTCGCCGCCATAGATGATGGCCGGAACGAGGTCGGCGAGACGACGCAGGCGGCGGCTCGCACCTTTCCCCAGGTCCTCTCGTACTTCTGCTTGTAGTTCAAATTGGTCAGACATAGTCATGACTCCTTTGATTAATCATTACCCTGCCTGCGACCGGCCCGGTAATGAGTTGCTGTTAACGCTGTCCCTACTGGAACAGCGCGCTGATTGATTCCTCGTTAGCCACGCGGCGCATTGATTCAGCGAGCAGGCCAGCTATGGTGAGCTGCCGTATCTTGCTGACTTCCCGCGCCTTGGCACTAAGGGGAATCGTGTCTGTGACTATCAGCTCGTCGAGCTGGGAAGTCCGGATATTTTCCAGGGCATTGCCCGACAGCACCGCATGGGTACAGTAGGCGACCACCTTGGCCGCCCCGTGATCCTTCAGCGCATCGGCGGCCTTGCACAGGGTGCCGGCGGTGTCGACCATGTCGTCCACCAGCAGGCAGGTCCTGCCCGCCACCTCGCCGATCAGGTTCATCACCTGGGCTTCGCCGGCCTTGGGGCGGCGTTTGTCGATAATGGCCAGGTCCGCCTCGTTCAGCTGCTTGGCGATGGCCCGGGCCCTGACCACACCGCCGATGTCCGGCGATACCACCATCAGGTTATCGTAATCGCAGGCCAGGATATCGTCATTGAGTACCGGCGAGCCGTAAATATTGTCCACCGGGCAGGTAAAGAAACCCTGGATCTGTTCCGCGTGCAAATCAACGGTCAGCACCCGGTTCACGCCCACGGTAACCATCATGTCGGCCACCACCTTGGCGGTGATGGGTACCCTGGCCGAGCGCACCCGGCGGTCCTGGCGGGCGTAGCCGAAGTAGGGCACCACCGCGGTGATACGTGAGGCCGATGCCCGGCGCAGGGCGTCGATCATCACGATCAGTTCCATCAGGTTGTCATTGGTCGGTGCGCAGGTCGACTGCAGGACGAACACATCCTTGCCGCGGACGTTCTCGTTCAGTTCCACGGTGATTTCGCCGTCGCTGAACTTGCCCACGAGTGCCTTACCCAGTGACAGGTAAAGCCTGCTCGCCACTTTCTGGGCGAGCTCGGGATTGGCGTTACCCGAGAAGACCATCATTTTTGAGGACACTGTGCACTACCTTTGGGCCAATGCTATCTGGCGTTTCAAAGCCTTTCGGCCCTGGGGCCCGGGGCTGTCGTCCCGTCGTGGGGTCGCCAGCAGAGCCTCGCTGTATGGCTGGGGTGGGAGGATTCGAACCTCCGAATGCCAGGATCAAAACCTGGTGCCTTGCCGCTTGGCGACACCCCAATAAACTTTTGGGTCAATATAAGTAAGCGTTAACCGGCGAGGTGTTCAGCCCCCTGGCTGTCACCCCCGCCCATCGCTGCGGCAGTTGTCGCAGGACTGCCCCGGCTTCCGCCTCGGTCCCGAAACTTGCGAAAACACTGGCCCCGGTGCCGGTCAGGCGGGCCGGGGCGAAACGCTCAAGCCAGCCAAATACCGCGTCGACGTCGGGATACAGGCGCCTCACCAGTTCCTGACAGTCGTTCCGGGAGTACCCCTCAAAAAAGGTCGCCATTTTGATCGGAGCGGTGTTGCGTGTCAATTGCAAGTGGGAAAAAATTTGCCCGGTGGAAACGTGGCAGTCGGGCGTAATTACCAGGTACCAGCGTTCCGGCAGGTCCACCGGGGTCAGCACCTCGCCTATGCCCTCGGCCCATGCCGTGTGGCCACCGACGAAGACCGGCACGTCCGCTCCCAGCGTCGCACCCAGGGCCTGCAGCTCGCCCCGGGTGAGCCCCAGTTGCCACAGCCGGTTCAGCGCCAGCAGGGTGGTGGCCGCGTTGGAGCTGCCGCCCCCCAGGCCGGCGCCGGCGGGAATACGCTTGTCCACGCGGATGTGGATTCCCGGCAGCTCCCGGGCGGGTGCGGCGTCCTGCAGCAATCTGGCCGCCCGGTAGATGAGGTTGTCGGCCGGGGGGATATCCAGCCCGGGGGCCGCGAGGCTTATCTCCCCGCTGGCGCCGGGTGTGAACTCCAGCCAGTCGCCCCAGTCCAGCAACTGGAACAGGGTCTGCAACTCGTGGTAACCATCGGGCCGCCGGCCCGTAATGTGCAGGAACAGGTTGAGCTTGGCCGGCGACAGCAGGGTCAGGGTCGATGCCATCAGTCGGGTGTCACCTGCCAGTCGCGAATGACCAGTCGCAGGGTAGAGTCATTGTGCCGCAGTTGCAGCCGGGTGGGCAGCGTGAGCCTGCCGTAGTCGGCGTAGGACTCGTACTGTATTTCCCAGCCATCCTGGCGCAGCATGTGCAGCAGGGCTGGGTCGGGTCCGGGCTCACTGCCCTGCACATCGAGGTCGGGTGCCGGCATGCCCTTGATCCAGTAGGGCAGGGCCAGCAGCGGCAGGTCCCAGCCCGTTTCCCGCTCCAGGATCGCGGTTTCGCTCTGCAGGTCCCAGGTTGTCACATCCTCGCCCTGGCGGATGACCAGGGAGCGGCCGTCGCTGTAAAAGCTGGTGGCGGCCACTCCCAGCGGGCCGCTGAGGATTAAGCGGCTGACGGCGCCCTCCTGCAGCCAGCGCATGGACGCGGATTCCGACTGCTTCGCACTGCGCAGGGCGATCTTGCCCTCTGCGGTCCAGTGGGTGAGCTCCCGCAGGCGGGCGCTGTGTTCCTCCCAGCTGGCGGCCGCGGGAGTTTTCGGCTGTTGCCCGGCGCAGGCGGCCAGGAACACGACCAGCAGGGCGCTGGCCAGTGGCAGTTTACCGGGCATCGGCATTCAGGGGGCGGGCTCCAGCGGGTCCTGGCGCAGCACACTGTCCTTTGGCACCGGTATTTCGATGGTGGTGACCTGCAGTCGCTCCAGTGTCTCGGCCAATACCGCGTTGCCGGGGTCTTTGCGCAGCGCGCCCTGCCACACCGTCAAGGCATTATCGGTGTCCCCGGAGACCCAGAGCACCTCACCCAGGTGCGCCGCGACCTCGGGGTCCGGGAAGGCGGCGTAGGCGCGGGTCAGGTAGTCCAGCGCTTCGTCGAGGCGGTTCATCCGATACAGAACCCAGCCCATGCTGTCGAGAATCGCCGGTTCCCCGGGTTGCAGCGCCAGCGCCTGTGAGATCAGGGCATAGGCCTCTTCATAGCGTTGCGTGCGGTTGGCCAGGGTGTAGCCCAGCGCGTTGATCGCGGTGCTGTTGTCGGGTTCCCTGGCGATGATGGCCCTCAAGTCACTCTCCATCAGGGCCAGGTCTCCCTGTTGTTCCGCCAGCATCGCGCGGGCGTAGCGCAGGGATGTCGAGTCGGGCATTTGCGCCAGCCCCTCGCGGAGCACCCGGGAGGCTGCATCGAGCTGATCGCCGCGGCTCAACAGGTCCACCTCTATGCTGTACAGCTGTTCGGCCCGTTCCGGGTGATCCGCCCGCAGTTTTTCGAAGCGGGCGCTGTTCTCATCGAGGCGGCCCTGTTCGATGAGGATCGCACTGGCCCGGCTGGTGGCCACCAGCAGTTCCCGGCCGTCCTCGACCTGTGCGTACTCGTACAGGGCGGCGGGCAGGTCGTCGCCGTCCTCGGCGATGCGGCCGAGGTAGTAATGGGCCTCATCGACATGCTGTTCCAGCGCGAGCAGCTGGCGCAGGTAGGCCTTGGCCGCCTCGTCGTCGCCGGTCTCGCGGCTGATCAGCGCCAGCGACAGCAGCAGTTCGCCATCCCGGGGCGACTGGGTGGACAACAGCTCGAACTGTTCCCGGGCCGCCTCCATGTCGGTGGCCGTCAGCAGCCGCGCGTACTGCAGCCGAATCTGTTTGTCCTGGGGGTTGTCCTTGAGAAGCCGCTCCAGGCGCGCGTAGGGATCGGGCGATTGCTGCGCCAGCAGTATCCTGGCCTCCAGCATGGCCGCCTGGCTCTGGTCGGGTTCCAGCTTGAACAGCTGCTTCAGGGTCGCCAGGGCGGCGTCAAATTGCTCCGTTTCGGCCAGGACCATCGCCTGGGTCAGCAGCAGCTGCACGTCCTGGGGATATTGCACCGCCAGTTCGTTGATGCCGGCGACCAGCGCCTCGCGCTGCTGGGTATCGAGGTCCTGGAAGCCGCTCAGCAGCGCCGGGAAATTTACTTTCTCTCCCTTGCTCGCCAGCAACGCCATATGGGGCATCGCCTCGAGGGGGCGGCCCTGGCGGATCAGCAGCAGCGAGAGGGTGTTGTTGGCCTCGGTATTATCCGGTTCCAGTTCGATCCAGAGCTGCACGGACTCCAGCGCCGCCTGCTCTTGTGCCATGAACTGGGCCAGGTGGGTAGTGTGCGCGCTGACCCCGGCATCGCGTAATTTCGGGGCCTGCTCGAGGTATTGCTCCAGCGCCACGTCGTAGGCGCGCCGCCGCAGGGCGAATTCCGCCACCAGCAGCGGGTAGACGCTGTCATCCGGGAAGGCCCGCTCCGGCGGTTTGGCCGCCGGGGTCACGGCAGCCGCTGCCGCTTTGGCGGGAGCGGTTTCGGTGGCCACCGGCGGCTGGCTGGCACAGGCCAGCAGCAGCCCAAAGGCGGCGCCGGTGAGGAGTAAACGGAACATAGTGGGCTACAGCGCGAATCCAGCACAAAGAAGGCGCATATGATGACATAGACAGCGCGCGAAACCCACCGCCCGGAATGCGGGTGGCTGCGAGTGTGAAGGGCGGCCCCGGCCGGCCCCGGGTTACGCTGTCATTTGTCGCCTAACTTGCTAAAATCACGGGTAATTTATTCCAGTTATGCTAATGTGCGCCGGTTTTAACCGGGGCCGGGGACCGCCCCGGTTGCCCCGGGAAAACATCCGGACAGTCCGGAAAAAGCCCGGAGAGACTCAAGAGACCAGCCACCGACATGAACCTGATCGCCCTGGGAATCAACCACAACTCCGCCGCTGTCGAGGTGCGCGAGCGGGTTGCCTTTGCCCCGGAACAGGTGGGAGAGGCCCTGGGGCACGCCTGTGAACAGTGCCAGGTGGAAGAAGTCGTCATACTGTCCACCTGCAACCGCACCGAGATTTATGCCATCGCGCCGGAAAGCGTGAACGCCGCGGACAAGGCCCTGGAGTTGATCGACTGGATGGCGAATTACCACCACCTGTCAGCCGCGGAATTGCGCCAGTCGGCCTACCACTTCGAGGCCCGGCAGGCCCTGCAGCACATTGTACAGGTGGCCAGCGGGCTCGATTCGATGGTGCTGGGTGAGCCCCAGATCTTTGGCCAGCTCAAGTCCGCCTATGCGGTGGCGACCGAGTCCGGCACTGTCGGCAGCGAGCTGGGACGGTTGTTCCCGCGCGCGTTCGCCATTGCCAAGCGGGTGCGCACCGACACCGCGATCGGCGAGAACCCGGTCTCGGTGGCCTATGCCGCGGTGGACCTGGCACGCCATATCTTTTCCGACCTGAAACAATGCAATGCCCTGCTGGTGGGGGCCGGTGAGACCATCGAGCTGGTGACCCGGCACCTGGTAGAGGCCGGGGTCAACGGCATCGTGATTGCCAACCGCACCCTGGGCCGCGCCCGCGAACTGGCGCAGAAATTCGGCGCCGAGGCCGTGTTGCTGGCGGAGATACCCGGCCAGTTGCTGGACGCCGATATCGTCATTACCTCCACCGCCAGCCAGTTGCCCATTCTCGGCAAGGGCGCGGTGGAGCAGGCGGTGAAGGCGCGCAAGCACCGCCCGATGCTGATGGTCGATATCGCGGTGCCGCGGGATATCGAGCCCCAGGTCGGCGAGTTGAGGGACGTATACCTGTACAGCGTTGACGACCTGCGGGAAATCGTCGAGCAGAACATGCGCAGCCGCCACAAGGAGGCGCGCAAGGCGGACCAGATCATCGCCGACGGTATCAACCTTTACATGGAAGACCTGCGCAGCCTGGCCGCGGTCGATGTGGTGAAAGATTACCGCCGCATGGCGGAGCAGATGCGCGAACTCGAGCTCCAGCGCGCGCTGCGCGCTCTCTCCCGCGGGGAGGACCCGCAACGGATAGCCACCCAGTTGGCCCGTGCAATTACCAACAAGCTGATTCACGCTCCCACCACGGGCCTGCGCCAGGCCAGTGCCGAGGGCCGCCAGGACGTGCTGGCCCACGCCCGCAAGTTGCTCGGCCTGGCGCCGGGCCACCAGCCTGAGCTCGTACCGGAGGATGACGACACCGGCGACGAGGAGGACCTCGATATAGGCCTGCCCGCGCCGGAGACTAAAAAGCCCGGACACACGTTGCAATGAAGCCCTCGCTGTTAACCAAGCTGGAGACCCTGGCGGACCGGCACGAGGAGGTATCGGCCCTGTTGAGCGACGGCGAGACCATCGCCGACCAGGAGCGGTTTCGCAACCTTTCCCGCGAGTACTCGGAACTGGAGGACGTGGTCAAATGCTACGGCCTCTACAGCCGCATCAGCCGCGACCTGGAGGAAGCCCGGCAGATGCTGGAAGACGCCGACCCGGAAGTGCGGGAGATGGCGCGGGAGGAGCTGGAATCCGGCGGTGATCGCCTGGCTGAGCTGGAGATCGAGTTGCAGGCGTTGATGCTGCCGCGGGATCCTCAGGACTCCCACAACGTGTTCCTCGAGATTCGCGCCGGCACCGGTGGCGACGAGGCGGCGATATTCTCCGGCGACCTGTTCCGCATGTACTCGCGCTATGCCGAGCGCAAGGGCTGGAAGGTCGAGGTGCTGTCCGAGCGCCCCGGCGAGCATGGCGGTTTCAAGGAGATCATCACCCGGGTGGAGGGTCGCGACGTTTATGCCAACCTGAAGTTCGAGTCCGGCGCGCACCGGGTGCAGCGGGTGCCCGAAACCGAATCCCAGGGGCGCATTCATACCTCCGCCTGCACCGTGGCGGTTATGCCCGAGCCCGAGGAAGTGGACGAGATAGAAATCAACAAGGGCGACCTGCGCATCGATACCTACCGCGCTTCCGGAGCCGGTGGCCAGCATGTCAACAAAACCGACTCGGCGGTGCGCATCACCCATATTCCCAGCGGCATAGTGGTGGAATGCCAGGACGAGCGCTCCCAGCACAAGAACCGGTCCCGGGCGATGTCCCTGCTGCAGGCCAGGCTCCTCAGCAGTGTCCAGGACAAGGCGACGGCAGAGCAGGCGGAGCAGCGTCGCAACCTGGTCGGTACCGGGGACCGCTCGGATCGGATACGCACCTACAACTTTCCCCAGGGGCGGATGACGGATCACCGCATCAACCTCACCCTGTACAAGCTCGCGGAAATCATGGAGGGCGATCTCGACGTGGTTGTCGGCCCCCTGCGCCAGGAGTACCAGGCAGACCAACTGGCGGCCCTGGCCGGCAGCTGATGGCCACGGTCCAGGAGCTGCTGCGCAGCGGCGACGACCTGCCGGGAGACAGCGCCCGGCGGGACGCGGAAATCCTGCTGTGCCACTCTCTGGGAAAGCCCCGCAGCTGGCTGTATACCTGGCCGGAGCGCGAGGTTCCCGCAACTAATACCCGACATTTCCATGAACTGCTGGCCGAGCGCCGGCGCGGCCAGCCGGTAGCCTACCTGGTGGGACGGCGGGAGTTCTGGTCCCTGTCACTTGCGGTCAACCGGCACACCCTCATCCCCCGCCCGGAAACTGAAACCCTGGTGAGCTGGGCGCTTGAGCTGGACCTGCCCGCGGATGCCCGGGTGCTTGACCTCGGCACCGGCTCCGGCGCCATCGCCCTGGCGCTGGCGAGCGAGCGACCGGGTTGGCAGGTGTCGGGCGTGGATGCCAGCGAGGAGGCGCTGGCGGTGGCCGGGCTCAATGCCGCCTCACTGGCACTGGAACGGGTACGGTTCTCCCGCTCCGACTGGTACCGGGGGGTGGCCGGGCAGCGGTTCCACCTGCTGGTATCGAACCCCCCCTATATCGACGGCGCCGACCCGCACCTGCAGCGGGGGGATGTGCGCTTTGAGCCGCCCGCGGCACTGGTGGCGGCGGATGCCGGCCTGGCAGATATCGCGCAGCTTGCGGCCGGCGCGCCCGCCCACCTGCAACCGGGCGGCTGGCTGCTGCTGGAGCACGGCTACAGCCAGGGCGAGGCGGTGCGGGCATTGCTGCGGGACGCCGGTTTCGGGCAGGTCGCAACGCGCACCGACCTGGCGGGGCTGGAGCGCATCACCGGGGGAGTTCTATCGCGATGAGTGACGACGTATCGGGCGAAAAAGGCCTGACTGACGAGCAGTTGCTGCGCTACAACCGGCAGATCCTGCTGCACGATTTCGACGTGGCGGGACAGGAGCGCCTGCTGCGGGCCCGGGTGCTGGTGGTGGGCCTGGGCGGGCTGGGCTGCCCGGCGGCGCTCTACCTGGCGGCGGCCGGGGTCGGCACCCTGTTGCTGGCCGACGGCGACGCGGTCGAAATCAGTAACCTGCAGCGCCAGATCGCCCATGGCGATGCCGATATCGGCCGCAACAAGGCGGCTTCCGCGGCGGACGCGATCGCGGCACTGAACCCGGGGGTCGCGGTGGAGGTCATTGCGCGCCGGCTCACCGAGGTGGAGCTGCCGCCGCTGGTGGCGCGGGTCGACCTGGTGGTGGACGCCACCGACAATTACCCCGCGCGCTTTGCCCTCAACCGCGCCTGCATCGCCGCCGGCGTGCCGCTGGTCTCGGCGGCGGCGGTGCGCGCCGAGGGCCAGCTCAGCGTGTTCGACCCGGTGCGCGGCGGCCCCTGCTATCGCTGCCTGTACCCCGAAGAAGCCGACGTCGCCGCCGCGACCTGCAGCGAGAGCGGGGTGCTGGCGCCGCTGGTAGGCGTACTGGGCTCCCTGCAGGCGATGGAGGCATTGAAAATCCTGGCCGGCTTCGGCGAGCCGCTGCGGGGAACATTGCTGCTGCTGGACCTGCGCAGCATGGACATTCGCCGGCTGGCCCTGCCTCCCCGGGCGGACTGCCCCGACTGCGGCCACCTGCGCGCCTGAAGGGCCTTCCGAGGCTGGCCGGCAGCAACTAAAAACAGCGAAGGGCATTCCGCAGCAACCACCCCGGAACAGGACCAGGCAGCCCTGCGGGCGCGGCCATGCCGATAACAGCCTTTAGAGGCCGAGCTCCTTTTCCAGGTCGTCCTGTTCCTTCTGGAACTCGGACTTGCGAGCTTTCTCGGTGTCAGCCGCCTTTGCTTCCCGCTGGCTGGCCAGCTGGTCGGCCCGTTCTGAATCTCCGGCGATCTGATAGAGCTCGACTGCAGCCGCCCAGTTGTCGCCGTCGGCCAGCTGATCCGCCAGCCGGCGCGCCTTGGCTCGCACCGCTTCGGTTTTGTCCGCATGGCCGGCAAACTCGTAATAAGCCAAGGCCTGCTCCATCGCGAACGCATAGTCCAGCGCCAGGTATGCGTCGGCGCGCTGCAGCGCCCGCTGTTCGATAGGTGTCAGTGGCTCATCTGACAACTGCAGCCAGTTGCGGGCCTTTTCCAGCAAGTCGAGCCGGGGCGATCGGACCGCGAAATCGCGGCCTTCCTCGGCCAGCGCCTGTTGCGCCTGCTGCTGCGCGTTGCCGCGTATTTTGCCCGCGCCGTCGCTAAAACCGTTTTCCCGCATAAAGGTCATCATGTCGGAAGCCAGCCTGAAGTTGGAAGGTTCGGCGGCCATCTGCTTGAGCCCGACCCGGCTGGCGTCATCGAGCCAGCCTCCCCTGATGAAGTAATCGAACGCTGCCTGCAGCTGGCCATCCGCTTCGGCCTTGCGGCCGAGTTGCCCGCTGGCGCTTCTGACCAGCGCTTTGGCGGACGCGCCGTCGCCGCAGGCGCGCAGCTCGCTACTGTCGGCCAGGTTTAATGCCGCCCCGAGGTCACCCCTGCTTTCAGCCGCACGGGCGCGCGACAGAACTGCATCGGCGGAGGCATGTTCTTGCGCTGAGCAGACATCATCCGCCCGCACCGGTAACGCCGCCAGCAAACCCAGGCTTAGCAGCGCGCAAAACCGTATTGGATTCATCGAAGTGCCGTCCTAGTCGTTGTTAAAAATACTTTTTATGCCGGGTAAGTTTTTTATGGTTTCTGCGCCCGGTATGCTTGGCATCGCGCTCTCTATTCCCATGCTCATCATGCTTTCATAGCCGGGGGGGATTTCGAACAGGGCGGGGTCAGGTTCGCCGAGCACAATGTTGCTCAGCTGCTGTTTGAGGCGTATTTTGTCGCCCTGGTCTATGGCCAGCATGTCCATCTTGACCGGAATTCCTTCAGCGGTAGTCCACCAGAAGCCTCCCATTTTGGTGCCGTCTGCATCGGTCATAATCACCTTGTGTTTGGTGGTTGCAATGCCATCCAGCATCTCGGGACCGACCTCGGTCATCTCCGTCTTGAAGTCTGCCGGACTCTCAGCTTTCATGCCGGAAGCATTTTGCTGGCCCGCCGAAATTTCCATATACATATGCTCATCTGGCATGAGCATCCACATTTTGCCCAGGTCGTCGCGGCGGATGGTGGTCAGTGTCTGTCCATCCTTGAAGACGCTCTCCCGGCGCTCCTTCCCAGGGCTGTTGAAAACCCTGCCGGTTTGCGCCATGTCGGCCGTTTCGAATAGAAAGTCGGCCGAATAGGCGACTGATTCCGGCTGTGCGAGCGCCACGGTCGGTGCCAGGCAGGTTACCGAAAGACTTATTGCGAGCGCAGCGCTCTGGTTAAAGGTTCTGAATTTCATGGGAGTACCCTCAGTTGGTCGATTAGAGTATAGGCAATCCAGAGACGATATTGCCAGATTGCCGGAGTGTTTGAATAGAGCCGCCTGTCTGCCCCGATGCTGATCGTGAAATCTCGTTCAGTAGCCCCGTCAGGCGGGTGAGATCGGTTTGCGCAGGTTCCAGGCCAGGCGCAGGAACACCAATGCCGAGGTGACGGCTATCCCCGCGATCAGGCTCTGCCAGAAGGCGACGGTACCATCCAGCGCGTTGTCCGCATGGATAATGCCGCGCCAGTAACCCAGGGGCAGCGTGATCAGCCAGTAGGCGAGGCACAGCGCGAAGAACGCGAACCTTGTGTCCTTGAAGGCCCGCAGGCAATAGCTTGCGGCCACCTGCGCCGAATCGATGACGATGAACAGTGCGGCCAGCCGGACCAGGATGACGGCTACCTCGGCGATGTCCCGGTCGCCGGTGAACAGGCTCACCAGGAACGCGGGGGAGGACAGCAGCAGCGTCATGCCCAGCAGGCCGACCAATACCGTCATGGACATGCCACAGCGGATGGACAAGCTCACCGCGGCGCGATCGCCAGAACCTATCGCGTGCCCCACCCGGATCGCCATGGCCGAGCCGAAACTGACCAGGGGCATGTACACCACATCCCACATACTGAACGCCACCTGGTGGGCGGCCATCGCGATATCGCCGAGGGTGGCGATGCACAGTGCGATGACCGAGAAGAACGCGATCTCCACGAACAGGGTGGCGCCCAGGGGCAGGCCCAGGCGGACGATATCGCCGATCACCGCCAGGCGCGGCGCCACCAGTCGCAGCGGTGGCAGGTAGGCCTTCAGGCCCTCGGCGCGGGTCATGTAAAAGCCCAGTAACGCCACCCCCAGCCACATAGAGAGCGCGGTGGCCCAGCCACAGCCGGCGGCGCCCAGCTCGGGCAGTCCCCAGCGGCCGTACATCAGGGCGTAATTGAGCGGAATGTTGGCCAGGAATCCCAGCACGCTGGCCGCGGCGAAGGGGCGCATGATCCCGATGCCCTGGCTGTGGCAACGCAGGGCTTCGAATACCGCAGCCGCAGGCAGGCCGAATGCCACCGCCTGCATATAGGCGAGGCTCTTGGCGGCGGTGGGCGCATCGAGCTGCAGCAGCGCAAGCAGCGGCGCCGCGCCAAAACATATGGGCCCCACCACCAGCCCCAGTGCCAGGGCCAGCCACAGGGCCTGGGGCAGGGAGTCGCGAATGGCAACGGCCCTGCCGGCGCCGGCGTGCTGGGCGATGATATAGGTCGCGCCAAGGCTGACCCCGATAACGAACAGGTAAAGCGGCAGCCAGATGTTATAGCCGATCGCAATCGCCGCGAGGTCGGTGGCGTTGTAGTGCCCGGCCATAATGGTGTCCACCACGCCGGTGCCGACCTGTGCCAGCTGGGCGACGACCATCGGCCAGGCCAGCGCCAGCAGGGCGCGACTTTCGGCCAGGATTGCAGGTCTTTTGTGTGAATGCATGATTATCGATCGCGCTGGGGTGGCTGCGCCGGTGCCGCTGCGAGCGCGCCGGCAAAAAAAACTTTTGCCTGTTTCGGTTGTCAGACAGCACAAGCCTACAGGGGATTGGTCCATGAATACATTGGTACGGTGCTATAACCGCCTGCACGACGCGATTTTCGGGCACCTGCAATGCCTGGACGGCCTGGTACCCCTCGCCTTCCGCCTGTACCTCGCGCCGGTGTTCTGGATTGCCGGCACCCGGAAGATCGCCGGTATGGAGCAGACGATAGACTGGTTCGGCAATCCCGACTGGGGCCTGGGCCTGCCCTTTCCCGCGCTGCTGGCCCACCTCGCCGCCTATACCGAGGTCATCGGTGCCCTGCTGTTGTTACTGGGCCTGGCTACCCGCTGGATTGCGGTTCCCCTGATGATCACCATGGTAGTGGCCATTTTCGCGGTGCACTGGGATTACGGCTGGGCCGCGATAGCCGATTCGGGCGCATCCGAAATCGCGGTGCGACTCGGCAGCGCCAGGGATATCCTGATGGAACACGGCAACTACGCCTGGCTAACCGAGAAGGGCAACCTGGTGGTGCTCAACAACGGGATCGAGTTCGCCGTCACCTATTTCATCATGTTGCTGAGCCTGTTTTTCACCGGTGGCGGGCGCTACCTAAGCCTGGATTACTACCTTTCGAGGCTGGTCCCGGACCGGGGCTGAGGGCCCGCCCGGGGCCGATATCGGGCGATATCAGGGCTCACCTATTTCCCGCCGACAATGGTAGACTAGCGCGTTTTTTGAGCAGTCACGGGAAGTCAACAATTGATCAAGAGTTTAGTAGGGCGTATCGCCGGCAAGGGCGTCGCCTCCCAGGACCACAGCCCGGCCAATTCCGGCCATGGAACCCCGCCCCGGCACGAGCCTTCACACAAGGCCTCCCCGGGGGCGCAGCACGACGGCGATGCCGGCAACGACAAGGGTAACAAGCGCCGGCGGCGCGGGGGCAAGGCGAAACCGGATGTGACACCCTGGTCCCTGGACGAGTTCCAGGTCGATCCCCTGGAGGGCCAGACCCGGTTCCATGACCTGGGCCTGCGCGAAGAGCTGATGCATGCCATCGCGGACCTGGGTTTCAAGTATTGCTCGCCGATCCAGGCCTCGATCCTGCCGCACACGCTGCAGGGCAATGACGCCATCGGCAAGGCCCAGACCGGCACCGGCAAGACCGCGGCCTTCCTCGTTACCATCTTCAACGACCTGCTGTGCAACCCGATCGAGGGCGAGCGCTTCGTCGGCGAGCCGCGGGCGCTGGTAATCGCCCCCACCCGCGAGCTGGTGATGCAGATCGCCCAGGATGCGGAGGACCTGGCCCGGCACACCGACCTGCAGGTGTCCACCCTGATCGGCGGTATGGATTACCAGAAGCAGCTCAACCGCCTGCACAACACGGTGATCGACCTGGTGGTCGCAACCCCGGGCCGCCTGCTGGATTTCATGAGCCGCCGCGACCTCTACCTCGACCACGTGGAGATACTGGTGCTGGACGAGGCGGACCGCATGCTGGATATGGGTTTCATCCCCCAGGTGAAGCGCATCGTGCGGGCCACCCCGCGCCGGGAGGTGCGGCAGACCCTGCTGTTTTCGGCCACCTTTACCCAGGACATCATCAACCTGTCGGAGCAGTGGACCTACGAGCCCATCACCATCGAAATCGAGCCCGACCACGTGGCCACCGATTCCGTTGACCAGAAGGTGTTCCTGGTCAGCAGCGAACAGCGCTACCGGGTGCTGAACAACCTGCTGCGCAGCGAAGAGGCCACCAGCGTGATCGTATTTGCCAACCGCCGCGACCAGGTGCGGCGCCTGCACGAGCGCCTGCGCAAATCAGGTGTGGCAGCCGGTATCCTGTCCGGCGAAATACCCCAGGCCAAACGCACCAGCACCCTGGAGCAGTTCAAGCAGGGCAAGATCAAGGTGCTGGTGGCGACCGATGTCGCCGGTCGCGGCATCCACGTGGAGGGTGTGAGCCATGTGGTGAATTACAACCTGCCGGAGGACCCCGAAGATTACGTGCACCGTATCGGCCGCACCGGTCGCGCCGGCGCCACCGGGATCTCGATCAGCTTCGCCAGTGAGGACGATGCGTTCCTGCTGCCCGACCTGGAGGCGCTGCTGGGAACGCGGCTGGAGTGTACCCACCCGCCGGCAGAGTGGCTGGTTTAGCTACTGCCGAAGCTACGGCTTCAGTTCCTCGCACCACAACAGCGTGGCGCCCACCACCGCGGCGGGCACCACGAAGAAGTTCACCACCGGGATGCCTGTGCACAGGGCCACGACACCGCCAAAGCCCATGCTGCTGAGGCGCCGGGCCCGGGCCGCCTCCTTCACGTCGGCGAAGCTCAGCTGGTGGTTGTCCATCGGGTAATCGATAAACTGCAGGCTCATCATCCACGCCCCCAGCAGGAACCACAGCACCGGCGCCACCACGTTGAGCACCGGGATAAAAGACATCACCAGCACAAAGGCCGCCATCGGCAGGTAATACAGCAGCTTCGACAACTCCCGCAGAATCCCGCGGGGTACGGCCGCCAGCGCCGCGCCCAGACCCTCCAGTGAGTTCACCGGTTTGCCGGTGATGAGTTCCTCGGCCTTTTCCGCCAGCAGGGCATTGAATGGGGAGGCGATCACCAGGGCCACCGCGGTAAATACATAGCCGGTCGCCAGGCTTACCGTCAGTCCCACCAGCGGCCAGATAATCCACTTGATGAAATTCAGCCACTCGGGGATTTTACCCAGCCAGCCTTCCATCACCGCGGAGAGGTAGCTCAGGCCATACCATATCAGGCTGCCGAAAATAACGATGTTCACCAGCAGCGGGATCAGCACGAACAGGCGCAGCGATGGGTGTTTAAGCATGCCGGCGCCGCGCGACAGGTAGCCGATGCCGTGGGCGATATTACCTTTCATCAAGAGGTTCTCCTTTACTGCTGCCGCAGGCCGGGCAGAGACAGCGCTTGCCGACGGACTCCGCCGGCACTGCCGCCAGGGCGGCGGCGCTGATAGTGGCAGCAGCGCACCAGCAGCTGTCCACGGGTCGTCCCGCGGCCATCGCGCAGCGGTTGTCGCCGCCGCACAGCGGGCAGGTTTTCAGCCATTGTTCAGGTGCTGTCATACGCAGACCATACTACGCGGTTTTGCCAGGGGCTATAATAGCCAACTCATGGCGGGGTGTAAGTATGGCCGGTGACGACGACAAGGTATTTCTCGACGAAATGGCGGATGTGGTGCCCCTCAAGCGCGCCCCCCGCGTCGCGGTGCGCGGCAAAGCCCAGGCGGAGCGGGATTCCTCGCAGGAACTGCGCCGGCAGGCCGCGGTGCAGGACCCCGCGCGCGACCGCAACACCCTGACCGAGGGCGGGATCGCCCCGCTGGATGCCTGGTATGTGCTGGAGTTCAAGCGCCCGGGCGTGCAGAACGGCGTGTTTCGCCGGCTCAAGCAGGGCCGTTACGAGAGCGAGGCCCGGCTCGACCTGCACCGCCTCACTGCCGCCGACGCCCGC
>JAOUDU010000256.1 GCA_029859085.1 Gammaproteobacteria bacterium
TTTCCTGCCGGTCAGCCTGCGTATCAGTGATGCCCGGGTCCTGCTGGTGGGGGGCGGGGTGGTCGCCACCCGCAAGGCGCGCCTGCTGCTGCGGGCCGGCGCCAGGCTCACCGTGGTGGCGCCCGCCATCGAGGCCGAGCTGGAGCAGTTGCTCGCGGCCAACGGCGGGAGCTGGCAGCGCGCCGAGTACAGCGAAGCGGCGATGGACGAGGTAGTGCTGGTCGTTGCGGCGACACCCATGCGAACGGTCAACCAGCAGGTGTACCGCGATGCCACCGCGCGCCGCCTGCCGGTCAATGTCGTGGACGCGCCGGACCTGTGCACCTTCATTTTTCCCGCCATTGTCGAGCGCACACCCCTCACTATCGCGATATCCAGCAGCGGCAACAGCCCCGTGCTGGTGCGCCTGTTGCGCCGCAAAATAGAGGCAATGGTGCCCGCGGCTTACGGTCGGCTGGCCGGTTTCGCGGGCCGCCTGCGCGGCGTCGTGAAGCAGGCGATACCCGCTGATTCCGCCAGGCGGCTGTTCTGGGAGCAGTCCGTCGAGGGTACTGTCGGCGAACTGGTACTGGCGGGCAAGGAGGAACAGGCCGAGGCCCTGCTGCGACAGCAGGTGCAGGACAGCGGCCCGTTGCACCGGGGGGAGGTCTACCTGCTGGGCGCGGGGCCGGGGGACCCTGACCTGATGACGTTCAAGGCGCAGCGGCTGCTGCAGAGCGCCGATGTGGTGCTATACGACCGGCTGGTGGCGCCGGCAATCCTGGAGCTGGCCCGGCGCGACGCCGAGCGCATCTACGTGGGCAAGGCCAGGGCCGCCCACGCGGTGCCCCAGGAGCAGATCAACCAGTTGCTGGTCAGCCTCGCGCAGCAGGGCAAGCGGGTGGTCAGGCTGAAAGGGGGTGACCCGTTTATCTTCGGCCGGGGCGGGGAGGAGATAGAGTTGCTGGCAGCCAACGGTATTCCGTTCCAGGTGATCCCGGGAATCACCGCCGCCAATGCGGCGGCCTGTTACGGCGGCATACCCCTCACCCACCGGGATTATGCGCGCAGTGTCCGGTTTGTTGCGGGGCACCTGAAGGACGGCACCGTCGACCAGGACTGGGGAGATTTCCGCTCGGAAAGCGAAACCCTGGTGTTCTACATGGGGCTGGTGGGCCTGCCTGTCATCTGTGAGCAGCTGCAGCGTCACGGGCGCAGCGCGGATACCCCGATAGCCCTGGTCGAGCGCGCGACCATGCCCGGGCAGCGGGTGCTCACCGGCACCCTGGCCACCATGGTGGATATCGTGCAGCGCGAGCAGCCCCGCGCGCCCACCCTGATCATCGTCGGCAATGTCGTGCGCCTGCACGCCAGCCTGGCGTGGTTCGGGGGCGAATCCTGATCGGCCTTACTCCAGTCCGCCCATCAGCATGTACTTCACTTCCACGTAGTCGTCGATGCCGTACTTGGAACCCTCCCGGCCCGAGCCGGATTCCTTGACGCCGCCGAAGGGCGCCATCTCGTTGGAGATAATACCCTCGTTGATGCCGACGATGCCGTACTCCAGCGCCTCCGCCACCCGCCACACCCGGCCGATATCGCGGGTGTAGAAGTATGAGGCCAGGCCGAACTCGGTGTCGTTGGCCATCGCAATGACTTCCTCCTCGGTGGAGAAGCGCACCACCGGCGCCACCGGGCCGAAGATCTCGTTGCGGAACACCGCCATCGTGGAGGTGACCCCGGTCAGCACCGTGGGCTGGTAGAAGCAGCCGCCGAGTTCGTGGGGGCCGCCGCCCAGGGCCACCCGGGCCCCGGCGGTGACGGACGCCTGCACCAGCGTGTCGACATCGGCCACCGCCTTCCTGTTGACCAGCGGCCCGATGGTAATGCCCTCCTGCATGCCGTCGCCCACGTTGAGCGCCGCGGTGGCCGCCACCAGTTTTTCGACGAAGGCATCGTGCACGCGGTCCTGCACGAACAGGCGGTTGGAGCAGACACAGGTCTGGCCGGAATTGCGGTACTTGGAAATCATCGCGCCCTGGACGGCGGCGTCGAGGTCGGCGTCATCGAATACGATAAAAGGCGCGTTGCCGCCGAGTTCCATCGACGTCTTTTTCATCGTGGCAGCGCAGGCCGCTTCCAGCATCTTGCCCACCGGGGTGGAGCCGGTGAACGTCAGCTTGCGCACCAGCGGGTTGGACGTGAGTTCGCCGCCTATTTCCGCCGAGCCGCCCGCAACCACGTTGATAACGCCGGCGGGCACCCCGGCGCGCGCCGCCAGTTCCGCCATCGCGAATGCGGAGAGGGGCGTCTCGGAGGCCGGCTTGATCACGATGGTGCAGCCCGCCGCCAGCGCCGGTGCGGCCTTGCGGGCGATCATCGCGTTGGGGAAGTTCCAGGGAGTGATCGCGGCGACAACCCCCACCGGCTGCTTGATGCAGACGATGCGCTTGTCCGGCGAGGGGCCGGGAATCACGTCGCCGTCGATGCGCTTGGCCTGCTCCCCGAACCACTCGACAAAGGCGGCGCCGTAGGCCACCTCGCCCCGGGATTCCGCCAGCACCTTGCCCTGTTCGGCGGTCATGATCACGGCCAGGTCTTCCTGGTGCTGCATCATCAGGTCGAACCACTTGCGCAGGATATTGGCCCTCGCCTTGGCGGGCTTGCGGGCCCACTCGCGCATGGCGGTGGCCGCCGCCGCCACTGCCCGGGCAGTCTCCGCCGCGCCCACTTTTGCTACCACCGTAATCAGCTCGCCGTTGACCGGGTTGGTGACGTCAAAGGTGGCGCCGCTGTCGGCATTGACCCACTGGCCGTCGATATACGCCTGGCTTTTCAGCAGGCCGGGATCGGAGAGGGATAGCTGCATGGTCTTGTTCCTTGTTGAGGTCTCTGGTGGCGGTGGATTATCGCAGAATTTTTCGCCGAGAGGTGCTCTCCCCACTGCACTTTCCCAGTCTTTGTCGCGGCCGGTCCCCGGGCCCCTCCTCAGCGGCGCCGGCGCCGGGCCAGTCCGTGCTTGCGTACCAGGTGGCGCAGCTGGTCGTAGCTGAGGCCGAGGGCATCTGCGGTGCGGCGCTGGTTGTGGCCATGCCGGGAGAGGGCTTCCTGCAACAATTCCTTCTCGATCGAGGCCATGCGGTCACTGAATGCCATTGGCACTGCGGGTTCATGCTCACCTGGCAGTGTGGACACGGCGGATACCGCGGTCGGCGCAGCGCCAAACGGAGAGCGGAAGGGGTCTATCACTATTTCGCCCACCGGCTCCTGCGGGTCACCCCAGCGGTAGAGGGAGCGCTCCACAGCGTTTTTCAGCTCACGCACGTTGCCAGGCCATGCGTGTTGCAGCAGCATCGCCATCGCCGCCGGCGTAAATCCGGCGAACAGGTCCCAGCCCAGTTCCGCGCACATCTGCACGGCGAAATGCTCGGCCAGTTCCGGGATGTCCTCCGGGCGCTGGCGCAGCGCGGGGAGGTGAACCACGTCGAAACTGAGGCGGTCAAGCAGGTCGCTGCGAAACAGTCCGTCGGCGGCCTGTTGCCGCAGGTCGGCATTGGTGGCCGCGATCACCCGCACGTCGACCCGCAGGGTCTGCTGGCCACCGAGGCGCTCGAACTCGCCGTACTCCACCAGCCGCAACAGCTTTTCCTGCAGCCGCGGTGACATGGTCGCCACCTCGTCGAGGAACAGGCTGCCCCCGTCCGCCCGCTCGAAGCGACCCCGCTGGGTGCGGGTGGCGCCGGTAAAGGCCCCGGCCTCATGCCCGAACAGCTCGGACTCCAGCAGGCTGTCCGCGATGGCGGCGCAATTGACCTTGAGCAGCGGCGCGTCCCAGCGGCCGGAGAGGTAGTGCAGCCGCTCCGCTGCCAGCTCCTTGCCCGTACCCCGTTCCCCCAGCACCAGGATGGGTCGGTTGACCGCCGCCAGCCGCGACACCTGGTCGAGGGCGCCGGCGAGGGCGGCGGAGTTGCCGATCATGCTGACCTGGGTTCTCATGGGTGGAATATACCAATAAAAAGGGCGTATAAAACCAGATAAATGGTAAATTAAACCTAATAATTGGCCATAGCAATGGATCAATCCGCGGCTGGAGCCAGTTTTTCTAATAAAAACAGCTGGTTATAGATACTGGCACGGTTCGTGTAAAGAATTGGGAGGGCAGGAACCGTTCAGGTTCAATTGAGTACGCTGACAGGAGCAAGACCATGGGCATATTTTCCCGCATGACCGACATCATCAATTCCAATATCAATTCCATGCTGGACCAGGCCGAGGATCCGGAGAAGATGATCCGCCTGATCATCCAGGAGATGGAGGACACGCTGGTGGAGGTGCGCAGCTCTTCAGCCCGGGTACTGGCGGACCGCAAGGCCGCCGCCCGCCGGCTGGAGCAGGTGCGGGCGGAGGCCTCCAGCTGGGAGGACAAGGCGCGCCTGGCCATCAGCAAGGAGCGCGAGGACCTGGCGCGGGCGGCACTGCAGGAAAAGCGGGCGATCGAGGAGGAAATAGCGGTCGTCGAGGCCGAGCTGAAGGCGACCGACGAGCACATCGCCCAGTTGAACGACGAGGTTGCCCAGTTGCAGCAGAAGCTCACGGACGCCAAGGCCAAGCAGAAGGCCCTGCTGATGCGCAGCAAGACGGTGGAGTCGCGCATCAAGGTCAAGCGCCAGATGCACCGGGAGGCACTGGACGGCGCGTTCCAGCGCTTTGAGTACTTCGAGCGCCGGATGGACAACCTGGAGAGCCAGCTTGACGCCATGGACATCGGCCGCGACGTCGCACCTGACCTGGCGGCAGAAATAGAGTCGCTGCATGAAGACGCGCGTATCACCGACGAACTGGAGCGACTCAAGGCGGAACTGGGGCGCGGGGAAGGTGGCTGAGCGCAGTTATCAACTCGATTGGCTAACCGGCCCAACGATGGCAGCATGGCCGCACGCACAGCTGCCCGAGGATTGAAGCAATGGAATTCTGGAAATTCATGTTTGTCCCGACGATCCTGTTCCTGGTTATCGTCGCGCCCCTGTGGCTCACCATGCATTACCGCAGCGTGAGCCGCGCCTCCCGGGGGCTGACGCGGGAGGACAGGAGTCGGTCGAG
>JAOUDU010000257.1 GCA_029859085.1 Gammaproteobacteria bacterium
CGTGGGGAATGACGGCCAGGATGGATTCCGGCTCAACCTTGCCCAGCATATCCAGGATACGCTCGCGGGTCAGCACGCCGGGGTTGATGTCCTGGTAACCTCGCCAGCTCTCGCCCATCGGGTGATCGAAACCGTGTTCCCTGAGCACGGCGGCGGACACCTGCAGGACCCAGGCCTTCACCAGCGGCGCTTCGAGTATTTCCGCCAGTTCGGTATCGTCACCAATCAGGCAGGTCTGGATAAACGCGGGTACGATGGCCAGCGGGTCGCGGCCAGCGGCATCCGCGGCGTCGCGCACAATTTTCAGCTTCGCCGCGTAATCCTCCGGGGACCACGCCCCGGCGGGCCACCAGCCATCGGCATAGCGGCCGGTGATCTCCAGCATTCGCGGCCCGCCGGCGCCGACCCAGATAGGCGGGAAGCTGCCACCGCAGGGCTCGGTGTCCAGGCGGGCATGCTGCAACCGGTAGAACTGGCCGTCGAAATCCACCGGCCCCTCGCTTTCCCACAGCAGGCGAATAACCTGAAGAGCCTCCTCGAAACGGCTGACCGGTCTGGCGAAGTCGAAGCCATAGGGCACGGTATTTTCGGTTTCGCCGCTGCCCAGCCCGAGAATAAAGCGCCCGCCACAGAGGTGATCGATGGTCAGTGCCGATTGGGCGAGCAGTGACGGATGCCGGCGCACGGTATCCACCACACTTGTGGCTATCGGTACATTCCTGGTCTGCACTGCGACCGCGGCAGCCATCGCCATCGCATCCAGGTGCCGATGCGGTGACGGCGATACGGTGGCCAGGTCGGTAAACTCCGGTGTCCAGATCGAGTCGGGCCAGAAGCTGACCATATGGTCAGGCAGCCAGATGGAGTGATAACGGCCGCTGTCGAGGTCCCTGATATTGCCGAAATCGAACGGGAGGGTGGTGCGGAAGAAGGCGGCGGGCTGAACTTTCATGGTGACTCGCCGGTACCGCTATTCGTTGCCAAACCGGTAACGCAGCCGCAGGCCGTACATACGTGGCTGGCCCAGCACCGCTGTCTCCAGGCCGGCGGTGCCGAGACCGGGAACGTAACCGTAGTACTCCTCGTCCCCCAGGTTCGTGCCAAACAGCGACAGGTCCAGCGGCAGGCCGGCGACACCCTCCCAGTTGATGTTGGCATTCACCAGGTTGATGCTGGGAAGCTCACCGAGGTTTTCGCCGTAAACCGCCAGTATCTCCGGGTTTTGGTATGCGTAGCTGGTGAGTTGTTTATCGATGTAAACGTAGGTCATCCCCAGGGAAATGCGGCCCAGGCGATCGTCCAGCGGCAGGGTGTAATTGGCCGATAGATTGAGCTGGTTGTCGGGGGACTGCCATAGCGGCGAGCCGGGCTCGATCTGGGTATTCTGTGGCTGGTAGAGAGGATCCATGGTTGCAATGTCCTCAATTTCCCTGAGCTCCGCGTCCAGCCAGGTGTAATTCAGGCTCAGGATGAGGCCCTCCAGCGGCAGCAGGGACGCCTCGACCTCCGCACCGTAGATCCGGGATTTACCCGCATTGGCGATGCCGGTGGTCGGCGCGACCCCGGAGGAAATACCCTGTTCATCGACTGCCGGGTCGAACCCGATCTGCAGCTGCTGGTTCGACAGGTCATTGTAGAACGCGGCTACGTTGAAGGTGCCGCTGATTGCTCCGTCAAAACCGGTCTTGATACCCAGTTCGTAGTTGTCCAGTTCCTCGGGTTCGAAGGTGCGGTAATCGAAGGGGGCGCGGTTGACGATACCGCCGGCGCGATACCCGCGGGAATACTTGCCATACAGCAGGATGTCTTCGGTCGGAAAGTAGTCCAGGCCGAGCAGCCAGGTGGGTTTGTCCGATTTTGTTTTCAGTGACTGGGCGCAGCTTGGCTCGGTTGCAACATCCGTGCAAGTCTCAACCGGTTCCCCTGTGTACGGCGGTGTTACCGGAAAAAAAGTCGTCCTGTGGCCGATGTCGGCGCTCTGTTCATCCCAGGTGTAGCGGATGCCGCCGGTCAGGTGCCACTGGTCGGTGAACTTGTAGGTCGATTGCGCATACAGACCCTGGTTGCGGAAGGTCGTTTCCGCGGCGCCGAGTCCGACCTGGCCGATCTGGATGGGATACCCGGCCAGCGCTGTGAACGCGCTGCCCAGTGGATCCATACACTCCAGCTTCGTCAGGTCCGTGCAACGGATCAGCGTGGGCGACTGGTTGCCCACTTCACTTTCGGGATCACTCCATTCGAAATAGGCGCCAAACTGGTAGATTAGCCGATCGTCCTGCGCCGAGCCCTGGAACTGGAGTTCCTCCGTATAGGTCGACTGGTCCGCTGAGAGTTTCCCGGGGGCCGGGTTGATGGCCGTAAAAACCTGGGGGACGCCCTGGAAAAACAGCGCGGGGTATGGGGCGGGCAAATCCCCGACCTGCCAATTCGTACCGAACAGCGCTGTTTTCTGGGTATTCTGGTACTGGGCATAGCTGGCGATATTCTTGAGCGTCAGGGCCGCGTTCAGCTCCCAGGTGGTCGTGTTGATCAGCTGCCACTGCTCGATGTGTGATTTGCCCTTGACCGGCGTGTTTACGTCATAGAAGTCCGTGCCACGCGCCTTTTCCGCGGCGAGCTGGCCGCAGGAAAGGCCCCCGATGAAGTTGGGCAGGCCCGTTACGATATTGACGGGATCTTCATACCCGGTGGGGTTGCAGCCGATCAGCTTCGTCAGGGTGCCGTTCGTGTCAGATTCGTAGTAGGAGGCAATCGTATAGTTTTCGAGTTTGTCCGTCAGGTCCCACACCAGGCTGGCGCGGATAGCCTGGTAATCGAGGTCCTCGAAGTCGCTCGAGCCCGCCTTGGAAATATTTTCCAGGTAACCATCGCGCTGCTGGGTATCGGCGGCGATGCGCAGGCGCACGCCGTCCGCCAGTGGTGCGTTGACCATGCCCTGCAGGCGGCGCATGGCGTAATTCCCGGCGGATCCCTCCACGTAGCCACCGAACTCGTCGGACGGCTTCTGCGGCACCAGCAGCACCGCGCCCCCCGTCGTATTGCGGCCAAACAGGGTTCCCTGTGGCCCCTTCAGCACCTGCACGTTCTGCAGGTCGAACATGCTGCCGGGCAGGAGAACATCGCGGGTCCCGGCGCCCTGGGTGGCGCCGCGCGGCACCACGACGTCCGCGAAATAGATGCCGACGGACGGCGCGGTATCAAGTACCTGGCTGAAGCCGCGAATCGACAGGCTGGCGTTCTCGGAACCGAAGGAGGCGTTGGCCGCCAGCGAGGGTGTGACCAGGGCGAGGTCAACCGCGTTGACGACGTTGAGGTTATCGAGGCGGTCCTGGGTGAATACCGTTATCGATATCGGCACATCCTGCACGCGCTCCTCGACACGGCGGGCGGTGACGACGACTTCCTCAAGTAGCTGGCCGCGTTGTTCCGCCGCATCTTCACTCGCGGCGGCTCCCTGCGCAAGCGCGGGCCCGGACAAACCGAGCCCCAGCAGCGAGCCCACAACCAGCGCGGCCTTACCGATTGACCTGCTCATAGACCATTCCTTATTATTATGAATATGAAATAGGGTAGTTCATTATTTCAGATCGTCAATACGGGCACAATCACCGCAATCCCCAGGACGCGAGACAAAAATGGAAGGAAAGATCTACCGGCCACATTTCACGACAGCCAGTGACGCCAGGGTCGTACGCACCCGTGATTCGTTGCGCAGGGCCCTGCTTGAACTACTGCAATCCCGTTCGTTTGAACAGATCACCATCCGCGAAATCGCCGCTACCGCGGGGATCGGCTACACCACCTTCTTTCGCCATCACCCGACCAGGGAGTCCCTGCTGGAGGAGATCGCCGCGGACGAGATGCGGCAGCTGCTCGAGCACCTGCTCTCGACCTTTGACGCCGACGATACCCGGGCCCAGTCCCTGGCGCTGTGCCAATACGTGGCCGATCACCGCGCCGTGTGGTCCACCCTGTTGACCGGCGGCGCGGCGGGTACGCTGCGCGAGGAATTTATCCGCATCGCGAAGGCGGTGGCTGAGGGCAGCCCCCACAACACCCGGTGGCTGCCCGCGGAGGTGGGTATCATCCTGGTTGCCAGCGGGACCATCGAGTTGCTGGCCTGGTGGCTGCAGCAGAGGCGTCCCCTGTCCGTACAGAAGGTCGCAACTATCTACGAGCGGGCGGTGCTGTCCCCCATCTTCCAGAGCTACGGGGATTAGTGTCCTGCGGGGGCGGCCAGCCTGGTTCCCGGCGCTGGTCCGGTTCCGGCATTGCCAGCGCCGATGCGGGGTCTCCCGCCTGCTGTATTCCTTTTGTCGGTTTTTATGAACTACTATGTTTCATTATGTCGGGGAGTTGTTTATGATCGCCAGCACACATCGAGTGGGAGCCTGAAAAATTGCCATGAGCGCGCAATCCGGAACGCTGAACTTACCCGAAAACCAGGGCCGCTACCGGGTGGTGCAGTGGGCCACAGGTAAAGTCGGCCGCAAAAGCCTGCGGGCAATCATCGAGCACCCTTCCCTCGAGCTGGTGGGCCTGTATGTACACTCCGGGGCGAAGGAGGGCAGGGATGCAGGAGAGCTGTGCGGCCTGGGACCGGTAGGAATCCCCGCCACCCGCAGCGTCGATGACATCATTGCGCTAAAGCCGGATTGCGTACTCTACATGCAGGACGGGTATAACCTGGAGGATATCTCCCGGGTTCTGGAAGCCGGCATCAATATCGTCACGACGCGCGGTGAGTTCTTTTACCCCGCAAAAATGGATGCCGGTATACGGCAGCGTACTGAGGCGGCCTGCCACAGGGGCGGCTCTTCGATACATGCGACGGGTAGCAGTCCCGGCTTCATTACCGAGGCTATTCCGCTGGCACTTACATCGGTCGCGCGTCGCCTCGACTGCCTTACGATAGACGAGTTCGCCAATATCCCACAGTCATGTTCCCCCGAAATGATCTTTGATGTCATGGGTTATGGCAGGCCTCCCGGCACCGGGTTCGACCCCAATCTGCTAAACCATATGGCACAGTGCTTCGAG
>JAOUDU010000258.1 GCA_029859085.1 Gammaproteobacteria bacterium
GAAATACTTGCCGATCGAGTCCCTGAACCGGTACACCACGTCCTGGGGATCTTCATACTCCGCGGCCTGTTCCAGCGTGACTTCGCGACTGAATTTGAGGTCGTTCTCCAGAAACAGCAGTCGCAGTCGCTGTGACAGCTCCGCCTGTTCGAACACGACGGCGGTTTCGCTGTTCAGCTTTTCACTGCGCGGATCGAGGTTGTAGGAACCGACCAGGCTGCGCCGGCCGTCAACGACGGCGAACTTGGAGTGCATCGTGCCCTGGCTGCGGGCGGGTTCATCCGCGGCCTGGCCAACCCATTCCCAGATCCGTATGCCCGCCTCCGGGTTGTCACAGGCCTGGACTTCCGGCTTCGAATTGATCGCCAGCAGGGATTTGTAATACCCCCGCCCCACCATGCTGATTTCGGGTAAATCGTTGGTCTCGGGGCTATTGGAAATAAGCCTGATGGCAACGCAGCGCCCGGCGGCGTCTTCCAGGGCGCGACTGACGGATGGTGTCGGGACGAAGTAGGCGTTGGCGATGAGAATTTCCTCGTCGGCATGCTCGATCATTTTCAAATAGGCCTGCTGGATATAGGTCTCCTTGAGCCGGGGGCGATTCTGGAGGAACCTGCAGCGCGCGGGGCGAAAATCGAGCAGGGGTTGCCGCGCTTCCAGTGCCGCCACGCGCTCGACGAGTTCGGGGCGGGTGGAATAGGGTATGGGCACCTTGCCGGTGGTATCCAGTACCCGCCGGGTGGCGTCCCAGTAGAGGTTGGTATTGAAGATGCCCCGGGATTCCTTTATGTCGACAAAATAGTCGAAGTTGCGGTCAAAGGCCGCGACCAGGTCGCTGATGATGTTCCCTTTCAGGACCACGTCCTGGTCGCGCCAGTATGCGTCCGGATCCCCGGGATCCACCCGAAAATACTCATTGCCGATGTTGAGCCCACCGGCCACGGCAATCGCATGATCGGTTTCACCGTCGATGATCCACATCTTTTCATGGTAGCGGTTGTCGATGCCGCTGCTGTCGTAATGCGGGGTCAGGTGGGGAACGGCCACTTCATTGATCCACTGCAGCGCGAGGGCCTCGTAGCCTTCCACCTCGATGCCATTCTGCTTGAGGTCGAACAGCATCCACTGGGTCTGCAGCCAGGGGTTGGAAAAGGCGTCCACGATCACGCGCACATCCAGCCCCTCGGCCCGCTTCTGCTTGAGCACCTCGGCGATACGCAGGCCCGCCTCATCTCCCTTGAACAGCAGGGCTTGTATACGAATGGACTTGCTGGCGTTGCGCAGGGACTCCATGCGGACCGCGAAGGAGTCCTCGCCGCCTTCGAGGACGGCTATGCTGCAGTCGTCCGGCGTTCGCGCGGGGAACAAACCGTCCAGCCCGACATCTTCATAGGGGCTGCCGATAAACTGGCTGTCGGGCCCGAGCACGGGTGTGGCATCGGCTGTTGCGAGCATCTGGTCCAGCGGCGGCTCGCGCAGGCCGGGATCACCGGCACAGCCGGCCAGCAGCGCAAACAGGATAAATGGCGTTACCTTCATCGGTTTCATTAACACACCGGACGTTCCCGGCGGGTATGGCAACCCGCCTGCAGTGACTCAGGGCGCATAGAACGGCGGGGACTGTCGTTTGAACACGCCGTGCTCCAGGAAAAATACCACCTGCTCGGCCACGTCGTCGTCCCACATCATAAAGGTGTGACTGACAGGCAGCTCGAGAAAGTCGCTCATTCCCGGCACCAGGGTTTCGCTGACGGCCACCGTGCCGTCCCCCAGCCCTTCCGGCTGACCCGGAAGAAACGGCAGGCTATTGAGCGTGCCGGCGATCACCCCGAGCTCGAAGCTCACCCGCCCCAGCTGGCGCGGGACCGAGTCAGCGGAGACACCCAGTTGGGCGACCGCGCGGGGCAGGAACGGCTGGAGCACCGCCAGGGATTCCGCGTAGTCCGCCAGCTGGCTGCCCCGGTTGGGTGGCCCCAGCATCACGACCCGCCGCAGACCGGGGATATCGTGTTGCGCCAGGTACTGCCTGACCAGGATGCCGCCCAGGGAGTGGGTTACGAAATCCACCCGGTCGAGATGCAGCGCCGCGCAGCCGGCCAGACCGTCATCCACCGCTATCGCGGACAATTCCTGCACAGGGTGCGTAAGCGAGGGGTATGTGATGTTCACCACGCCGTAGCCGGCGTCCTCCAGCCGCCACTGCAGGGCCTTCATCGACAGCGAGGTACGCCACAGTCCATGCAGCAACACCACGCAGGTCGCCGCCGGCCCAGGGCTTTGCGCCCGGGTGCAGGCGGATGCGAGGGCAAGGCTGAGCAGCAACACGAGCCCCGTCGCTGTACGCCGGCTTTTCGGCAGGTATGGCATGGCTGTCCCAGCGGGTACCCGGTACAAGTCGATCTCACCCCCCTGAAGGGTAATGCGCAGCGCTGATAGTAAACGCGACCATCAAGACCGCCAAGGCGGTGCGCCAACAGCACCGGACGCAACCCACCCGCTCATGGAGCTCGTCTAGTGCAGGGACTTGTCCACCTGGTGGTCCTGGAACACGCACTCGAACACCTCGCGGAAGGTGCGGGCGAAGTGGACGTTGATGCCCTCGCGCAGGTAGCCCGGCAACTCCTCGAAATCCCGGCGGTTGGCGTGGGGCAGGATCAGTTCCATGATCTTGCTGCGCCGGGCCGCTATCACCTTTTCCCTGATGCCACCGACCGGCAGCACCTGGCCGGTGAGGGTCAGCTCGCCGGTCATCGCCAGGGGCCGCTTGATGCGCTCCTTGCGGGCCAGCGACACCAGCGCCGTGGCGATGGTGATGCCGGCGCTGGGGCCGTCCTTGGGGGTCGCGCCCTCGGGCACATGCAGGTGCACCATGCTGATGTCGAAGAAATCCGGGTGGCAGCGGTAGTCCTTCAAATGCGCCGACACATAGCTGTAGGCGATTTCCGCCGACTCGCGCATCACCTCGCCCAGCTTGCCCGTCATCTTGAAACCGCGGTTCAGGGTGTGGATCTGGGATGACTCGATGGCCAGGGTGGCGCCGCCCATCGCGGTCCAGGCCAGGCCAGTGGCCACGCCAAGGCCCCGCAGGGGCTTGTCCGGCTGGAACGGCGGCTTGCCCAGCAGGTCGTCGATATCCTTCTTGCCGATGCGCTGCTTGTCCTCGCCCTTGTCCAGCATACGCACGATCGACTTGCGCATGATCCGCGCCAGCTGTTTTTCCAGGGTCCGCACCCCCGCCTCACGGCAGTAGGAATCGATCACGTACTTCAGGGCCGGCTCGTTGATCTTGAGCTGCTCATCGTTGAGCCCGTGGCGCTCCAGCTGGCGCGGCCACAGGTGGTTCTTGCCGATCGCCAGCTTTTCCTCCGCCACGTAACCCGACAGGCGCAGGGTTTCCATCCGGTCCAGCAGGGGCCCGGGGATGGTATCCAGCTGGTTGGCGGTGCAGATGAACAGCACCTTGGACAGGTCCACCCGCAGGTCCAGGTAGTGGTCCAGGAATTCGCTGTTCTGTTCCGGGTCCAGCACCTCCAGCAGGGCCGAGGCCGGGTCGCCGTGGTAGGAGGCCCCGATCTTGTCGATCTCGTCCAGCATGATCACCGGGTTGGACACTTTCACTTCCTTCAGCGCCTGCACGAACTTGCCGGGCATGGCGCCGATATAGGTGCGCCGGTGGCCCTTGATTTCCGCCTCGTCGCGCATGCCCCCCAGGCTGAAGCGGTAGAACTCACGCCCCAGCGCATCCGCCACCGAGCGGCCGATGCTGGTCTTGCCCACGCCCGGCGGACCCACCAGCAACAGGATGGAGCCGGAGATCTCGCCCTTGAAAGATCCCACCGCCAGGAATTCGAGGATGCGATCCTTTACATCCTCAAGCCCCTCGTGGTGCTCGTTCAGTACCTTGCGGGCGTGTTTCAGGTCGAGCTGGTCCGTGGTGTGCACGCCCCAGGGCACCGAGGTGGCCCAGTCCAGGTAGTTGCGGGTCACGCCGTACTCCGGGGAACCTGTCTCCAGCACCGAGAGCTTGCGCATTTCTTCGTCGATCCGCCGCTGCGCCGCCGGTGGCAGCGTGAGGTCGCGGATGCGCTCCTCGAACATCTCCACATCGGTGGTGCGATCGTCCTTGGAGATGCCCAGTTCCTTCTGGATGATCTTCATCTGCTCGCGCAGGAAAAACTCGCGCTGCTGGGACGAGACCTTCTCGTTCACCTGGCTGGTGATCTGGCTCTGCAGCTGGGCGACCTCACGCTCCTTGCGCAGCAGCGTGAGCACTTTCTCCATGCGCGACACCAGCGGCAGGGTGTCCATGATTTCCTGCAGCTGGTCGCCCGAGGCCGTGGTCAGCGCGGCGGAGAAATCCGCCAGCAGGCTGGGCTGGGTCGGACTGAAATTGGCCAGGTACTGCTTCAGCTCCTCGCTGTAGAGCGGGTTGAGGGGCAGCAGCTCCTTGATTTCCTTGATCAGGGCCATCGCGTAGGCCTTGACTTCGTCCGACCCCTTGTCCCCCTGGCTGCGCGGATACTCCACCTGCACCAGGTAGGGGGGCTTGTCGCTGAGCCAGCGCACGATCCGGAAACGTTTCACGCCCTGGGCCAGGAACTGGCCCCGCTGCTCAGCCAGGGGCGGGCGATGCAGGCGGACCACGCAGCCGATATCGGGGAACTGGCGCGCCTCGACCCTGGCGGGATCGGGCTCGTTGACGTAGGACAGGCCGATCAGGCCGTGCCCCGCCCTGGCCACGGCCTCCAGGGTCGAACCCCACTGCTCCGGGTTGATACCCACCGGCTGGACCTGACCGGGGAAGAAGGGCCGCTGCGGTATCGGCATGAGGCACAGCGTTTCCGGCAGCACATCATCCGCCACCGCCGGGGTTTTTGCGCCGGATTCGGGGGATACGATCTCTGCATCAGCTGCTTCATCGCGCTCACTCTTCATTTTTCAGGCCTTGGTTGCCAAATGGGTCAATCGTTCCTATATAAGGGCCGGCGGGGGTTTTTCAAGCAGCCCCGGGGCAGATCCCGTTCACCCGCAGGCATT
>JAOUDU010000260.1 GCA_029859085.1 Gammaproteobacteria bacterium
ATCTGCCTTCATGGGTGCCTGTATTGCTCAGGGTGCTGTCAATGCCAGCAACCGCGTCGCTTCCGGTGTATTGCCGCCCAAGGGAGCGGACCCTGCCCTCAAGGCCCTTATGCATCGAACCTGTCATGGAAGATAGCCTCCGGGCGGATTGAATACTTGTCAGTATCCGCCTGCTACTTGACATTTCGCGCACTCCGCCCTGCGTCTGGTGTAATTTAGCCACGCGGGCTGCGGGAATGGCAAAGTTGTGCGCACCAAATAACAAATAGAAGCTGCGTGATGATCGTATCCGCGGTTACACGTTAATCGCTGAGGAAGAGTTCCATGTCAAGAATGCTCGAAGGCGTCAAGGTCGTCGATCTGACCCACGTATGCGCTGCAGTACATCGCTAACATGCCCAGCGCCCTGCGCGGCAACCGTTCCTTCTCGGGCAGTCCCCTTTCCGGCCTCTACGCTGCCGCCGAGGGATCTCTGGTGGTGGTGGCGAATACCCCGTAGCAGACAGAGGCGCTGCTGCGTGCACTGGGACTGGACTTGCTCTGGGAGGACCAACGGGTGCAGGACTGGCGCAACCACCCGGATGTCAGTGAGCTTCTGGGCGATCGAATGCAGCAGGCATTCATGGAGAGGACTGCAGCTGCCTGGGAGGACCTGCTGGCCCCGGCCGCGCCGCGCGGGGCGTCTCGTCTATGTAGGCAATGATCGAGTCCACCAGATGAAGATCATGCAAAACAAATCTTCCGCCATCTGCGCGTACGGACAAGTGCCATGCGCGATCGAACAAATTTTAGACTCTGCATCCACTAGCATTTGTGCACTATTTTCCTGGGCGACGAGAGATTCCGCCCGGCCGCCACAGAATGGCAAGGAGTCGAGAGAGCATGAACTTTGAGCTGTTGGAAGAACACCGCGCATTGCAGGACCTGATTGCACGATTCGTCACAGACGAGCTATTGCCGCTCGAACCGCTGGTGCTCGAGCGGGAAGCGGCGGGACGAGGCAGTCACCTCAGCGCCGAAGAACAGGCTCGGCTGAACGCAAAAGCCGCAGAGCTCGGTCTGTACGGACTCGACGCCCCTGAAGCAGCCGGCGGAATGGAGATCCCCGAGATCGCGATGGTGGGTGTCAATGAAGAGATCGGCAAGACCATCACGCCCTATGTGCTGCCGCCGGATTCTCCCAACCTGCGCATGCTGATGAGCACCGTCAACGACCGGCAGCGGGAAGCCTACCTGGAGCCTCTCGTGCGCGGCGAAACAGTCAGCGCCATCGGCATCTCCGAGCCGGGGGCCGGCTCCGACCCGGCACAGATGAAGACCACCGCGATACGCGACGGTGACGACTGGATACTGAATGGCAGGAAGATCTGGATAAGCCGCGCCAACGTGGCGGATTTCACCATCGTGATGGCCATCACAGACAAAGACAAGGGCGCCCACGGCGGCATGAGCGCTTTCCTGGTCGACAGGGACACGCCCGGCCTCAACGTCGTTCGCAGAATTCCGATGATCGGCGGCCACGACACCTATGAACTCGAACTGCAGGATTGCCGCGTGCCCGGCTGGAAGCTCCTTGGCGAGGAGGGCAAGGGCTTTGCGAGCATGCAGCTGCGCCTGGGTTCACGCCGGGTGGAAATGGCCGCCAACTGCATCGGCATGGCCCAGCGCGCGCTGGACATGGTGTGCGAGTACGCCCCCCAACGCAAAACCTTCGGCGAGCCCCTGTCTTCCCGGCAGGCCATCCAGTGGTGGATCGCCGATGCCGAGATACGGATTCACGCCTGTCGCCTGATGGCCTACGACGCGGCCTGGAAAATGGACCAGGGGCGCGATATCCGCCAGGAAATCTCGATGTTGAAAGTGTACGCCACGGAGATGGCCTGGGAGATCATCGACAAGGCCATGCAGGCCTTCGGCGCCATGGGCATGACCAAAGAGTGGCCCCTGCATCAGATGGCCAGCATCGTGCGCCTGATGCGCATTTATGACGGGCCCAGTGAAGTGCACAGGATGGTCATTGCGCGCAACAAGCTGCGCGGTCGCTAGCACCGGTGAAGCGAGCGCAAGGTGAAAATGGCGGGGCATTGCACAATGGCACGGATAACGGGATGAGTGAATTCAAATACCTCACGCTGGAGAAGCGCGGTCACGTTGCGGTGGTGACATTTTCGAACCCGCCTGTCAATTTTCTCGGCCCGGAGCCGCTGGGCGAATACAGCCGGCTACTGCAGCGGCTGGATGATGATGTCGACTGCAGGGCGATCGTGCTGGCCGCGCAGGGCAAGGTGTTCTGCGCGGGCGCCGACTTCAGCGGCGCGATCCGCGAACTGGAGGACGGCGGCAGTCCCTTCGACGCATTGGACGAGTTCTATGCACAGGCAATGACGCTGTTCGATATAGGCACGCCGATGGTGGCCGCCGTGCAGGGAGCGGCCATTGGCGCCGGCCTGGGTCTCACCCTGGTGGCAGACTTTCGGGTCGCCTCGTTGGACACGACTTTCAGTGCCAACTTCACCCGCCTGGGCTTCCATCCGGGTTTCGGCCTGACCGAAACCCTGCCGCGGCTGGTCGGTGCTCACCACGCGGAACTCCTGTTCTACACGGGCCGCAGGATCAAGGGGGACGAGGCCGCACGTCTCGGGCTCGTGACGAAATTGGTGGCGTCGGAAGACGTGCTTGAAGAGGCGATTGCACTGGCAATGGAGATAGCCTCGTCGGCACCTCTGGCCGTCCGCGATACCCGCGCGACGCTACGCGGCCAGCTCGCGGCCCGTGTGCGGGAGGCCAATGCCCGTGAGCTGCAGCTGCAGACCGCAGAGATGCGAACACAGGATTTCAGGGAGGGAATAGCCGCCTCCCTGGAGAGAAGGGAACCCAGGTTCACGGGGCTCTAGCGCCCCACGGGACACCTGGTATCAGTATCAAAACTTAACTCAAACACACTTCAGGAACACGCTATGCCTAATAAATACAGCTATCCGCTACGCTCCCCTTTCCGCCCGCTCGCCATTGCCGTCGCAACGGCCGGCTTCGCCCTCAGCAGCGCATCGTACGCCCAGGACGCTCCCCTGCGCGGCACTGCGGCCCTGCTCGAGGAGGTCACAGTTACCGCGCGCAAGCGTGAAGAACTGGCCCAGGACGTACCGACGATGATAACCGCCTTCAACTCCGAGCAGATCGAAGCCCTCAAGGTCCGGGACCTGAACGACCTGACCATCGGCATACCCAACGTGATGCTCGAGGATAATGGCACCTTTCGCGGCACCGCGAGCTTCGCGATCCGCGGAATAGGCATCACCTCGTCCATCCCCTCTATCGACCCCACGGTGGGTACTTTCGTCAACGGTGTTTACCTGGCGGTAAACCAGGGCATCATCTTCGACATGTTCGACGTCGACACCATTGAGGTGCTGCGGGGACCGCAGGGCACCTTGTTCGGCCGTAACGTGACCGGTGGCGCGGTGCTCATCAACACCAAGGTACCAGGCGATCAGCTGGAGGCCAGCGTTCGCACCGCGGTCGAGACCGGCGATATCGGCGGCAACAACACCTACGTCATGGGTGCGGTCGGCGGCCCGCTGACCGACACCCTCGGTGGCCGGCTGGTGCTGTATTACAACAACGACGACGGCCAGCTGGAGAACAAGTTCAACGGCGACGACGTACTGGGTATCGAGCAGAAAATGGCCCGTGGTACGTTGCTCTGGAGACCGGGTGACAACACGGACCTGACGCTGCGCTACGAGTACCAGGACACGAACGGCGACGGCCCTGCCGCCCAATCCCACACCAACGGCTTTGGGGTTCCCGGGACGCCCGTGAACTTCAACCGCGACGATTTCGACCTGTCTATCGACGAGAAGGGTTTCCAGGATACCGATGTCGACTTCGTCACCGCCCAGCTCGACCAGGGTGTAAGTTTCGGTGACGGCACCGTCACGGCCATTTTCGGCTACCGGGATTACCAGAGTGAATCACTCTCGGACATCGATGCCCAGCCCGTGTGGATGTTCCACGCGCCGGTCTGGCTGGATGCGGAGCAGACCAGCTTCGAGCTCCGCTATAACGGTATTTTCGCGGAAAAGATGAACGTCACCACGGGTCTCTACTATCTCGGTAGCGATGTGACCTACAACGAGCGCCGCGAGCTGCTGGGTGTCGCAACCGGCAACGTTGCACCCGCCCTGCGACAGAATGGGGGCGGCGAGCACAACACCGATGCCTATACCGCGTTCGCCCAGGTCGATTACGACCTGACGGACCGCTGGACCCTGACCGCCGGCATCAACTACAGCTCCGAAGACAAGGATGTCAAAATCGCTTCCCTGGGGGCCAATGTCTCGAGATACCCGAACCTGGATAACTGCAACATCGTCAAGGGCCCAAAGTGTGATTTCGATTTCATTGACGACGAGAGCTGGGACAATTGGGCGCCGAAGCTGGGTGCGACCTTCCACATCGACGACGACAGCAATATTTATGGCCACTGGACACGCGGCTACCGCTCCGGGGGCTACAACCTGCGCAACACCGTCGTTGGCGAGGAGCCCGGCCCGTTCGACGAGGAAGAGGTCAACAGCTATGAGCTCGGCTACAAGTCGACTCACGACTGGGGACGCCTGAATGCTGCGACCTTCTATACCACGATCGATGACCAGCAGCGGGAGGTCAACCTGCCCAGCGCTACCGCCGGCGTGGCGCAGTTGATCAAGAACACGGCGGATACCAACATCTACGGCGGCGAGATCGACGCTACGATCAGCCTGACTGAAAACCTGCTGCTACTGGGCTCGGCAGGCTACACCCATGCCGAGTACGACACGGTCCGCTTCGACCTCAACGGCGACGGCGTGGTGGACGGAAAGGACGAGGGCCTGGATATTCCGCGTGCGCCTGAATGGACCTACAGCATCGGCCTGAGCCACGACCTCGACCTGGGCGACTGGGGCGTCATGACGTCTCGCATCAACTACGCCTACCGCGACGACTTTGCTTACACTGACAACAACCTC
>JAOUDU010000259.1 GCA_029859085.1 Gammaproteobacteria bacterium
ATCGACCTGCGCGCAGGGGGCCTGTCCAGGCAGCATCCCGTTACCGCCAACCTGCCCCAGTTGACCATGGCATGGGCATCCCCGATCTCGGTCACCCGCTCAAAAGGGCGACAACCGGCAACCCTTATCTCCAGTTCGCCCGAATCCTGGCTCAGCACCAGCGTGGACATCATGCCGGGGATCGCCGGGGAGGATCCGTCCGATACCGGCGCGGCGACCGCGCCGGTATCCGCCCCCGGGCAGCAGCCACCTGAAGATGCGGACGAGTACAGCCCGAGTACACTGGGCGTAATGCTGCAGGGTCGCTTCGATTCCTTTTTCAGCGAGCGACCCGCCGGGAGCGGCGATGACCGCCGCGCAGCAGGGGGCGCCGGCGGCGTACTGAGGCACTCCCCCGAATCTGCCCGCATCATTCTCTACAGCTCCAATGACTTTATGGACGACCAGATACTGAACGCCCAGGTGATGGCGAGCGGAACCCAGTACCTGGGCCCGGTGGAGCTGCTGCTCAATACCCTGGACTGGGCGCTGCAGGACGACGAACTGCTCAAAATACGCTCGCGGGCGCATTACAACAGGACGCTGCCGCCGATGGAGCGGCGCGGGCAGGCAATTATCGAGTACCTCAATTACGGCATGGCACTGTTGTGGCTGTGCCTGCTGGCAATGATCCACTGGTTGCGAAAGCGGTTACGCAGGCGGCGTTACGCCGCCAGGCTGGGACTGTGAACCGCACCCTCGCCAGCCTGCTGTTGATTCTGCTGATCCAGTGCGGGCTGGTCCTGGCGACATTCCTGCCGGCAATCGAAAACAGGCGCGCGCCGCTGGAACCGATGGCGTCCTTCACCCGGGACCGGGTTGATGTAATCTACGTCGGCGATGAATTCGACAATGAGACCGTGCTGGCGAAAAGCGGCGAGCGCTGGACCCTGCCGGAACTGGAGAACCTGCCGGCGGACAGTGCCATGATCGGCAAGCTGCTGGACGCGATCATGGATAGCCATGGCAACTGGCCGGTGGCCAGCTCCGTTGCCGCGCGCCAGCGCTTCCAGGTAGCCAGTTATCACTACCGGCGGCGCATTCGCCTGCAGGAGGGCAACGCCGCGCTGGGAACTTTTTTCCTCGGTGAATCGCCGGGATTCCGCAAGGTCTACGCCCGCAATGAATCCCAGGACGCCATCTACAGTATCCTCTTCAATGCCCACGAGGCTCCCGGGAACAGCGGCGCCTGGCTGGATCGAAAACTGCTGCAGACCCGCACGCCCGTGCGTATTACAGCCGATGCCTACAGCCTGCAGCGGGAGGGAGAGCAGTGGTTCTCCGGCACTGGGCATGCGCCGGACAAGCGTGAGCTGCAGGCTTTGCTGGACGTACTGCGCGGCCTGCAAATCGATGGCATCGCCACCGAGGATGAGCAACGCGACCTGGCAGAGGCGGAGGCGGATCTCATATTCATCGTTGAAAGCCTTGCCGGCACGGTGACACTGGAACTGTTTCACAGGGGCGATGGCTACTTTATCCACAGCAGCGAGTATTCACTGTTCTTCACCATCAGCGCCTATGAGTATGATCGCCTCGCCGGCATCGACGTTGGCCTGGTCTCAGGTGAACCCGACCCGGATGGCAATAATGCCGGCTGAGCGTCTCCGGCCCGGATTCCGGGGAAGCGGAATGCATGGTATTGATGTTAGAATTCAAGCCCGGAAACGTTGACGGAGCGTGCGCGTTGAAGCGTTTTGTGATTATTTTTCTGTCTGTACTGATCTGCCTGTTTACCCTGGAAATGCAGAATTCAGTGCAGCACGCCGTTATAGAGCCCTTTACCGGCCTGCTCGCAAAGCTCAGCGCGGCCCTCATCCTGCCCTTCGACGAATCGGTGCTGGCCTACGGCAAGGTGTTGCAATTCGGTCCAGGCGGGTTCGCGGTATCCATCGAGGCGGGATGCAATGGCGTGGAGGCGACCATTGTACTGGTCGCCGCCGTGCTGGCATTCCCCGCCCCCTGGCGAGCGCGACTGGCAGCCATCGTGGTCGGATTCCTGGCAGTGCAGGTAATGAACATCCTGCGCATCATCAGCCTGTTCTACCTGGGCAACTGGAACCTGGATGCGTTTGCCTGGGTTCACCTGTACTTGTGGCCGGCCCTGATCATGCTCGACGTGCTGATAGTTTTCATCGTCTACCTGCGGTATTTGTCGCGCCAGGCGCCCGGGAACCAACATGCCCCTGCCTGAACACAATCACCTGCGGCAGTTCCTGATTTTCGTATTCGTATTGTTGATTCCCTGCTTTGCCATGTGGGGTTTTCTCAGCGCCGCGCTGGTGAAACCTGTTATCGGCCTGGCCCACCTGGTACTTTCGAACTGGTTCCCGGACATCGTCAACGTCGTTTACCAGCAGGGCGCTGATGCGATGCTTATGACCCGCCTGGACCAGGTCAACGGCCAGCTCGTGCCGACCGATATCGCAGACGCCGGCCTGGGCTTCAAGGCTAATACCCGAATTATTTCGTACTCGATCCCGTTCTATGCCGCGCTGCATTTCGCGACTGCAAAAAAAGATTACCTGGCCAGTTTTTTCTGGGGGATGCTGATCATTTACCCCTTCATCCTGCTCGGGCTTGTCTGCATCTGCCTCAAGGACCTGATGGTAAGTTTTGGCAGCACCTTTCTCGACCAGCCCGGGGTATGGGTGCCGGGAGCGGATGTCATAGGTGTCGCCTTCCAGTTCAGCGTACTGATCGTCCCCACCCTGTTACCCGTCCTGATCTGGGCCTGGCAGAGCCGCGACACGCCTCTGCTGCGGGGCCTGCTCGGGTCCGTGGCCAAACCGGCAGCCGACACTAGTCCCTGAATTTCGGGGTGCGCCCCTCCTTGCGCGCACTGATGGCCTCCTCGAAGTTGCGGGTGGTCATGCGCACAAAGAGCTGGGCGTGGCCCTCGTGGTTCATGTGGCTGTGCAGGCTGCCCGCGTCCATACCGGCCCAGAGCATCTGCTTGCTGAGCTCAACCCCCAGCTGGCTGAACCCGGTGATACGCTCTGCCACGCCGTAGCACTCATCAAGCAGTGAGCGGGGCGCCACCACCTGTGACACCATGCCGATGTCCCGCGCCTCCTGCGCCTGGACATCGCGCCCGGTGAGCATGATCTCGAAGGCCCTGCTGCTGCCTATGGCCCTCGGCAGCAGGTAACTGAGCCCCAGTTCCGCCGAGGTGAGTCCATTGTTGATACCCGCCGGGCGAAAATACGCATCCTCGGACGCGATGCGAATATCCGTCGCCATCGCCAGGCAGAAACCACCGCCGATAGCGGGACCGTTGATAGCCCCGATCACAGGTTGGTGCATGTCATGTACAGCCTTGATCACATCGTCCAGGATTTTCATGGCCCGGCGGGCGATACCCGGCACTGTCAGGCCATTGAAAATTTCCAGCCAACCGGGATCCTCCAGGTCGGCGCCTGAACAAAAGCCCTGCCCGGCACCGGTGACCACTACCACCCGGGTATCGTTATCGAAGCTGACCTCCTCCAGGGCGTCCTTGAAGGGCACCATGACATCAAAGGCCATCGCGTTCATCCGCTCGGGCCGGTTCAGGGTAATCAGCGTTACATGGGGACGCGGTTTTTCGACCGTAACAAAGGACATGGCGGGTACCTCGGGGATAAGGGTTGCCCGCCACTGTAGAAGGCCGTCCCTGGAAAAGCCATGATTGGAGTGGCCACCGGGGCTGACTCCGGAGACAATACCCTCCCGGGAACAACTGAACAGGTGAGTGCTATGGGTATCCTGAAACTGACCGCTGTCGCGGCGATCTCATCCCTGCTGCTGGCTGGCTGTGCCCAGGAGGAGAAACCCGATGGGGTAATCCCCGAGGGCTACAAGAGCGCCCTCGACAAGGCGCAGGGGGTGGAGGGCAAGCTCGAGGATGCGATGCAGCAACAGGGCCGCGCAATCGACGAAAGCGAGCAGTGAGAAACCGCTCAGTGCTGCAGCATTTGCAGTATGCTGGAAAAATCCATCTGGCCGTTGCCCGCCTGCTGGTGCCGATTGTATAACTCCCCGGCCAGCTGGCCCATGGGATTGTCAAAATCGCTCTGCCGGGCAATTTCCATCGCCAGGCCCAGGTCCTTGACCATCAGGTCCACCATGAATCCGGGCTTGTAGTCATTGCTGGCAGGCGCTTTCTCCATCACCCCCGGGTAGGGGTTGTAGACCTCCAGTGACCAGTTGCGGCCTGAACTCGCCAGCATGATCTCGGACAGCACCTTCGGGTCGAGGCCGTTGCGAACGCCCATCTCAAGTGCTTCGCAGGTGCCGATCATATGGATGGCCAGCAGCATATTGTTGCAGCCCTTGGCTACCTGGCCGGCCCCGGCGGGTCCCGCATGGAAAATATTCTTCCCCATATCCTGGAGTATCTGGCGGGCTTTTTCGAATGTGGCAGCGCTGCCCCCGCACATGAAAGCCAGGGTGCCCGCGGCCGCCGCGGCAACCCCGCCGGACACGGGACTGTCCATGAAACCTATTCCCAGCGCGGCGGCAGCCTCCCCCACCTGGCGCGCCGTGGCGGCGTCGATAGTGCTGCAATCGAGCACGGTAGTGGCCTGGTCGAGCCCGGCCAGCAGGCCGTTTTCGCCGAGGTAGGTGGCGGCCACATGTTTGCCCGCAGGCAGCATCGACAACACATAATCCACACCCGCTGCGGCCTCGGCGGCGGAGGCGGCCACCGCGGCGCCGGCAGCCTGCAATTGCCGGCAGGCGGCCTCGGACAAATCAAAGACAGTGACAGTATGCCCCGCCTTGACCAGGTTGGTGGCCATGGGGCCACCCATATTGCCCAGCCCGATAAATGCAACCGTAGCCATGTTCCAGCTCCTTCCTCGAAAGTGTTACAGGTCCGCCAGGGGATGCCGGTCCCAGGGCGCTGCAAAAAATGAATCCAGGACCTCGGGCGGTACCTCCCGGGTGGCCTTGTAGCGCCAGGCCGGGTTGCGATCCTTGTCGATCAGCAG
>JAOUDU010000261.1 GCA_029859085.1 Gammaproteobacteria bacterium
CGACTGCATTGTGGCCCGGTGGCGAGCAGGCCCTGCCGCTGGCCGGGAAGAGTGCCATGGCCCGCCAGATTATTGCGCTGATTGCGCGCCTGCTCGAGCCCGGGGACGGCTGAGGAATGTTGAAATAAAGCCCATCGCGCATTTAAGTAGCCAGCGCTGCGTAATATCATTGCCCCAACAAAGCCGGACTGACAAAGAGAATGTTAAAACGCAAGACTAGCGAAGCTCCGGAGACCCCGCGCAAAGGCGGCGCCCGCGCCACCAATCCCCAGGGCATTGTTGCCAAGGGCAACGGCCTCTACCGGATAGCGGCGCTGGCGCTGCTGGTGATGCTGGCGCCGGTGGTGCTGGGTTTCGCATACCTGATCATGCTGCGGGAACCAACCCTGCAGCAGGCGCTGATCGACCGCGTTGCAGTTTCATTTGCCACCCAGCAGGCAACCAACGTACACCGCCTGATAACCAATCTTGAACTCAGGATGCGGGGCGCAGCCAAGTCACCCCTGGCCGTATCGGCTATCGCCAGTGAATCCGAAGATGATATCGGCCTGGTTGAACAGGCCATGCTGGATTATTTCCCCGAGGTCATCAGCCTCCGGATCATTCCCATAGGTGAAATGGGCACGGCGGATTTCGAGGGAGGCAGCGAGGGGCTGCGCAACCACATAGAGGTTGACCTGGTCCGGCGCGCAAGCGCCGGGGCGCCGACCCAACCGGAAGCCTACCAGTTCGAAGGCCGCTGGATGACCTCGCTGGCCGCGCTGGTGACGCACCCCCGGGGCAACGATCGCCAGGCGGTTATAATAGCCACGATAGAAAACCAGCTGTTGGCCGATCAACTCAAGTCTGTAGACACCAGTGCAGGCCAGTTTTCACTGGAGCAGGTTTTCAGAAGTTCTAACGGTGTCGAGCGCAAGGATACCATCGCCGTGGCCGGCAGCGGGGATGGCAAAGACTTTGCAAAAACGGTCAGTATTCCCGACAGCAACTGGCTGGTGACCTTTACCCCCTCCCGGGCGCTGATCGCTGAATTGACCCTGAGCCCCACACCCCTGCTCGCTGTTCTGGCGCTGTGCCTGCTCGGGGCCATAGGTGCGGCAATATTCACCGCCCTGATGTTCACCCGCCTGCTGGATTCCCAGATCAACAGGGTTATTTCAGCCGCCGATGTCAAATCACCCCTGGAGCTCAGCATTCCAGGGCTGGTTTCCATCGCCAAGCAACTGCGTCGGGCCACCCTGCGCACCCTGCGCCAGAGCGGCGCCGGGGCGCTCACCGACATACCCCAGCCCACGGTGGAGATCCTGCCGCGACGCGCCACGGACCTCACCAACCCCATGTTCCAGTCGGGCAGCATACTGGACGATGACAGCGACGAAGGCGCGGGTCTCGACCTGAGCCTGCCCCGGGAAGGCAGCCTCCGGGAATCCGGCGCAGGCGGTTTTCCACACCATATATTCCGGGCTTACGATATCCGGGGCAACGCACAGTCGGAACTCGGCGATGAACTGGTCGCGCGCATCGGCAAAGCAGTGGGTTCCATCGCGGGGGAAATGGATGAGCAGACCCTGATCGTGGGCTGCGACGGCAGGAAATCCAGCCCGCGCATCAAGGCAACCCTGATCAAGGCGCTGATGGAGAGCGGCCGGGATGTGATCGATATAGGCCTGGTGCCGACACCCCTGCTCTACTTTGCCACCCGTCACCTCAACTGCCGGTCCGGTATCATGGTCACCGGCAGCCATAACCCGGGTGAAGATAACGGCATGAAGATTGTGCTGAACCAGAAAACCATCGCCGCCGGTGGCATCCAGCAAATCCAGGAACGGGTTATCGAGAACAAATTCAGCACCGGCAGCGGCCGGATGGTGCGCGAGAACGTGGTCGAAGACTATACCGACGAGGTACTGAGTGATATCGCCATTGCCGTGCCCCTGAAAATCGTGATCGATGCCGGCAACGGCGTCACCGGAGGCATCGCCCCCCGACTGTTCGAGGACCTGGGGTGCGAGGTTGTGCCGCTTCACTGCGAAGTGGACGGTAACTTTCCCCATCATCCCCCGGACACCAGCGACGAGAACAACCTGGTGGACCTCATTGCGGCGGTGCAGCGCGAAGAAGCCGACTTCGGTGTGGCTTTCGACGGCGACGGGGACCGGCTCGCGGTGGTTACGTCAAGCGGCAAAATTGTCCGCTCTGACGTGTTGCTGATGATCTATGCGAAGGACGTGGTTTCACGCAACCCGGGTTCCGATGTTGTATTTGACGTCAAATGCAGCCGTAACCTGACCCAGCTGATAACCCGCTATGGCGGACGTCCGGTACTGTGGAAAACAGGGCATGCCTTCATGAAGGAAAAAATGGCGGAAACCGGCGCACTGCTGGGTGGGGAGTTTTCGGGGCACATGTTCTTCGGCGAACGCTGGTATGGCTTTGACGATGGCATGTATGCCGCGGCCCGACTGGCCGAGATACTCGGCACCCACGGCGAAAGCCTCGATGCCACGATCGCGGGGTTTCCTGCCACCGTGAACACCCCTGAAATCATCATACCGGTGGCGGAACGGCACAAGTTCGCGCTGATGGACAAGATCATCCATAACTGCGACTTCTCCTCCGGTAAAATCAATACCATGGACGGTATAAGGGTAGACTTCACCGATGGCTGGGGCCTGGTGCGCGCCTCCAACACCAGCCCGGCCCTGACCGCCCGTTTTGAAGCGGATACCCGGGAGTCACTGGATGCCATCATGGCGGAGTTCCGCGCCCAGATTGCCCTGGTCGAGCCCGACCTGGAAATCAGTTTCTGATATCTCGCCCGGCATCTGACCCCGCCGGGCCCAAAACAGGTTAAGCCTATGTCACTCAATCGCGATGCAGCTCTCAATATAGCCAAAGTACTGACCGAGGCGCTGCCCTACATCCAGCGATTCACCGGGAAGACCATTGTGGTCAAGTTCGGGGGCAACGCCATGGTTGATCCCGCGCTGCACGAGAGTTTCGCAAGGGATGTGGTATTGATGAAGCTGGTGGGGATGAACCCGGTGGTGGTCCATGGTGGCGGACCCCAGATCGGCGCGTTGCTGGCAAAACTCAATATCCACACCGAATTCGTCAATGGCATGCGTGTGACCGACGCCCAGACCATGGATGTGGTCGAGATGGTGCTCGGCGGCAGCGTCAACAAGGAAATCGTGGCCTCCATCAGCCGCAATGGCGGCAAGGCCATCGGGGTAACAGGCAAGGACGGCCAGCTGATCAGGGCGCGCAAACTGACCGTCACGCGGCACAGCCCGGAGTTGAATGCATCGGAGATCATTGATATCGGTCACGTCGGGGACGTGGAGCAGATCGATACTGAAGTACTCAATGTGATCCTCGGTAGCAATTTTATTCCGGTAATAGCCCCGATCGGATCGGACGCCACCGGCTGCACCTATAACATCAACGCCGACCTTGTCGCCGGCAAACTCGCCCAGGTCCTGCGGGCAGAGAAGCTTATGTTACTGACCAACGTCGCGGGCCTGCTGGACAAGGAGGGGCGGGTTCTGACCGGGCTGAACACAGCCGAGGTCGACGCGCTCATCGCCGACGGGACCATCAGCGGGGGCATGCTGCCGAAAATTGGCTGCGCCCTGGACGCGGTAAAATCCGGAGTGGCGAGCGCCCATATCATCGACGGTCGTGTACCCCACGCGGTGCTGTTGGAGACATTCACCAACGAAGGTATCGGGACCCTGATCACCAACAGGCGGCAATAACCCGTACCAGCCGTAAAAATCTCGACTCATTACACCGAGACTTATTGCAGGCATGCCAGCTAATCGCTAGCATTGGTCGATACGCGACGAACTGTGAAATGCCATGCCCCCCAGAAACTCCCAACGGCGTCAGCAAATCCTGGAAGCCCTTGCCCAGATGCTGGAAGCCAACCCAGGCAACCGCATCACCACCGCAGGTCTCGCCCGCCAGGTTGGCGTTTCCGAAGCGGCCCTGTATCGCCATTTTCCCAGCAAGTCAAAAATGTTCGAGGGACTGATCGAGTTCATCGAGGAAACCCTGTTCAGCCGGATCAAGCTGATCCTCAACGAGGAGCGCACCGCCGCGGTGCGCTGCGAAAAAATGTTGACGCTGTTGCTGACATTCACGGATCGCAACCCCGGCATTACCCGCATACTGACCGGGGATGCCCTGGCCGGTGAAACTGAACGTCTCCATACGCGGGTGGCACAGTTGTTTGACCGTTTCGAAACCCAGCTGAAACAGGTGATACGGGAGGCAGAAATGCGGGAGGGGCTGCGCCCGGCCATTCCGCTGCCGGCCGCCGCCAACCTGCTCATGGCCGCTGCCGAAGGTCGCATTTCCCAGTATGTGCGCAGCGGCTTTCGACGCTCGCCCACCGAGGATTGGTCCCAGCAGTGGGCGTTGATGATGCAGGGGTTTTTCCGGGAGGCTGTCAGCCAGCCCGTTCCCGGACAGGCCAGCTCACTGGCTAGTTAGCCACTGCGCCACGGGCCTCGGCAGCGGCTTCGGCAGCTCCCTTTTCCCGGGCCGCTTCCTCCGCATGTTGCCTGGTGAGCAGGGTCTGGCGCAGCTCGACAACCTCGTGCAGCATTTCAAAACGCTCTATATCTTTCTGGAAAGCGGCGGAAACGTCATCTATCTCCTGGCTCCGGTCCTGGATTGACCGGTCCGTAGTCTCGATTTCCTGCTGTATATCCTCGATGGCTTTCAGGCGGGCGACGTCGACCTGCTGCCCGCTGCGCTCGAGGTCCGCCGCCTGGGCCTGGTAGCTCTCCACCTGCTGCTTGAGGGACCGCTTGTTACCCTTGAGGATGCTCAGGCGGATACGCAAATCCCGCAGGGCCCGCTCCCGGGCAGCTTCGATATCCGCCACCGTGCTGTAACGCAACAACAGTGATTCATCCCACTCCTTCAGGCGCTGCTGTTCGGCATTGGCGGCCGCTTCGAGTTGTTGCTGGGCGTTCTGGACTTTTTTCTCCTCCTCGGT
>JAOUDU010000262.1 GCA_029859085.1 Gammaproteobacteria bacterium
GGCGACGGCGCAGTTCGTCGATTCGATCCTGCAATACGCCTGCCAGCCCCGCGTCGCGCTTGGCCGCGCGCAATTCCAGGGTGGCGAGATTCACCTGCTCCCGAACCTCCCGGGCAGCCAGCTCGGCGGACTGCAGGGCGCGCTCGCGGCGCAACCGGGCTTTCGGTGAAGAATCAGCCAGGGCCGTCTTCGCTTCCCTCACCCGGGATTCGAGACTTTCCAGGCTTTCACGCGCAGCCTCCAGGCCGGCCCGCTTGTCGCGCACCGCGGCGTCGATAGTGGCAACCTGCTCGTAGAGCGCGTTGAGCCGGTAGATCGATGGATCGTCGCCAGGTTCGGCCTGTGCCTCGAGCGGCACAGAGAGCGATTCCACGAGGTCGCGCTGCGCTTTCAGCAACTGGCCTATCTGGCCGAGCCGCTCCTCCGTCCCGGACAGTAACGCGGCATCATCCGGTTGCTGCTGTATCTTCAGGGCAAGTTGTTCACGCTCGGCAGCGAGGGCCTCCACCCGGCGGGAAATTTCTTCCGGGCTGACGGGATCCGGGGCCCGGGTGGTCTCATCGGTCGCGGCCGCCGGGTTGCCGGGGATTTCCGGCAAGGCACCGACCGGCATAGCCAGGCCGACCAAGAGCAGGCCAAGCGGCAGGAGTCTCGTCCTTCTTTGCGGATTCATAATCACGTGCTGGTCCCGGTTTTCTGGCTCCACTGGCTGGTACTGCCCAGTCTACAGATTTTTTCCGGGAACAGGTCGACCTGAGCCGAATTAGTGCAGTAACCAATGGTGTCATGCCTACGTCCTGTGCCCACCCGAACTGGGGTAATATTGGCGGCTCAACCGGTATGGGGATCCAACTTGGTCAAGCGAAACGGCACCTTCCTGAAAAGCTGGCATCTGCTGTTGCTCGTCATCACGGGAGTCTTGACGGCCCTGGCATGGTCCGGTCGATTCGACACCCTGTCCGCGAACTACATAGACCAGGCCCTGGTAAACGCCGGCGTGATCTATGCCACGGCCCGGGGAATCAACGCCCTGGTTTCGATGCTGCAGGGAACCGAGCTGGATGTGGTGATGCTCACTTTCTCCATCGGGGAACTGCTGGACCCGGTCAATGACCTGATAGAGCGCTTTTCGGGAATCATGCTCATCGCGCTCGGCTCCCTGGCAATGCAGAAAATACTGCTGGGAATGGTGTCTCACCGGATATTCAACATGCTGCTGACGATGCTGGCACTCGGCACCGGCGCCGCCCTGCTGGCGCGGCAGCAGCGGCCCTACCAGGTCCTCCTCCGCGCGTTTGTCGTTATCGCCTTCGTCCGGTTTTCACTCGGGCTGGTGGTATTGGCCAACAACTGGGTCGACGTCTATTTTTTATCCGTGGATGACACCCGAAGGCATGTCGCGATGGAGCATTTCGAGGGTGAATTGCGTCAGCTCAGCGCCATGTCCGGGGTCAGCGGGCCGTCAGACGAACTGGTCAGGGCCACCACGGCGCAGGTTGCCAGCCTCGAAAAAACAAGGATCGCGGAACAGGAGACCCTGCAACAGCGAAAGATCGAGTGGGAGCAAGCCGGCAAACGCCTCGATGACCTGGAGGCTGCGTCTGCCTGGTGGCAGAGGTGGAACCCCCTGGTTGAGAAGCCACCTGCGCTCCTGGACGCAGGCGAGGAACTCGACCGTCTCGAGTCGGAGATGGATTCGCTCGAAATGACCCTCAGCTCAATCGATGCCGCCCTGGCGAAGGAAAAGGAGAACCTGGCGTGTATGCAGAAACGAACGGCGGGAGAAACCTGCAGCTTCCTGGAGAATGTCACCTCAAGCCTGTCGCCCGCGGAGATAGGATTCCGGATCAACGCACTGCAAGGTCGCGTATCCGACTTCGCGGAGAACGCCATTGCGCTGCTGATGTCGGCGTTGCTGAAATCTGTGGTGATACCACTGCTGTTCCTCTGCATCCTGATCAAGCTTGCCGGGATGTCCTGGTCGAGGATCCGCTGAGCTGTCCGGCCGCTGGCCCGGCCCCGGTCCCTGATTCGGCTTTCTCTCTCCGCCCGGGTGAAAAACCTGCTACAATGCGCCCGCTTGCGACCCGGGCCCGGGGTTCGGCCCTGCCCGAACTCCTCGAGCCCTGCAGGTCGAAGTTCCGGGCGAGCCCCGCTCAACCCCTTCTGGGCCTGCCGTTTTTACTTAAAATTCAATTAGTTATAGCCGGAGCGCGCCTCCGACTCTGGGACGAGAACCATCTCGCAGGACTGAAATTATGCTTACAGCCAACAAACTTGAAAAAATCATAGAGCTCGAAGACACCCTGCGCTCCGAGTACCAGGCGAAACTGGACGCCAAATCCGCGGAGCTCGAGCGCTGCCAGCAGCAGCTGGCGGAACAGCGCTCGCAGCTGCAGGCCACCATCGACAGGCAACTGGAAACCATCACCGACCTGTCTGACAAGGCCACCACCAACCAGCATATCGAGCAGCTGAACCGCGAGCTGAACAATCGCAGCGAGAAACTGCAGGAGGAAGTGGCGACCCTGAAGAAGCGGGTAAAAGCCCTGCAGAAGGACCTCGCGGCGGAGCGCGAACAGGTCAGCGCGCTGTCGCAGTACGACGCCCCCAGGATGAAGAAGAACCTGGACGCCAATAAGAAGAAGCTGGCGGAGAAAACCGCCGCGAACGAGTTGTTGCAAAAATCCCTGGGCAAGGCCAAGGCAGAAAACGCCGACCTGCAGCGCCAGGTCCAGGAACTGGAAAGCAAACTGGCGGAACTCGATACCAGCGAGGATGCGGAAGAGAAGGCGGCATAGCCGTTAGATGGTCGACCTGGACCGACGAATTATCCCGGAGTAGCCAATGCCCGGGGCTGCACATCAACCCGTCGCCGTGATCACCGGCGCGAGCTCAGGAATCGGCAAGGCCGCGGCCAGGCAACTGGCGGCTCGCGGCTGGCATGTCATCGCCCAGGGCCGGAATCCCGGGCGCATGGCGACCGCAGAAGCGGAAATTCAGTCAGCAGCGCCAGGGGCACGCGTCGATATGATCCGGGGGGACCTGTCGCTGCTTTCCGAGACCGCGCGCATGGCGAACGAGATCAGGAACCTGACGGACAGGGTTCACCTGCTTTTGAACAACGCCGGTGGTGTCCGTGCCGGGATGGTCATCACTGCGGAAGGCAATGAAGCCACCTTCGCGGGCAACCACCTCGGCCACTTCCTGCTGACCAACCGCCTGCTTCCCTGCTTGCGCGCCGCCGCGAGCGAAGCGCCCGCTGGCGAAATACGGGTAGTGAATGTCACCTCGGACGGCCACAAGCACTGTCCCGGTATCGACTGGGATGACCTGCAGCTGACCCGGGACTGGAATACCGGTCGATCCTACTGCCTCGCCAAACTTGCCAACATCCTTTTCACCCGCGAGTTGGCCCGCCGGCTCCAGCCGGATGGAATAGTCGTGCATGCGCTGCATCCCGGCACGGTGGACAGTAACTTCATCAATCACGCCGACCAGCGCATGCGTTCATATATAGAAACACTGGCCGCACGCTCAGCCGAGGATGCCGCCGCAGATCTGGTCTGGCTAGCAACCGCCCGCGAAAACGGGGAGTTCAGTGGCCAGTACTTCGAATCCCGCGAGGCTATGGACCCGGCACCGGTCGCCCGGGATACTGTGACGGCCACCCGGCTGTGGGACGAAAGCGAGAAACTGCTGGTGAGCGTGTAATTTTCAATAAAGATCCCGGCGGCCTGACTGGTTTTCGGACCCCCGGCCAGGGCCGCAGTCTCTCGACTATGTCCGGGACAATAGCAGTGTCATTCCCAGACGGACAAAGAAATTCGGTTGCGGAATAAAGTTGCCGTTCTTGTCCTCGTCGTCCGAATCAACTACCCACTGCGGCTCGATAAAAGCATGCATCAGCCTGCCCTGGAATCGGAATACCTTGCCGACACCCAGTGCCAACGGGATGTAATGCGTCCTGTTCTCCAGGTCGAACTCCCAGACACCGGCGCTGAGGAAGTACCAGCCGTCCTGAAAGGTGTGGGTGTATGTCGGCTGCAATTCGAAATGTTCAACCGGCACGTCATTGCCCTGGACATCCTTTTGCCAATTAAAAATCAAGATCCCCTGATCCCGTGGTGAAAACCTGAGCATACCAATTCCCGCAACGCCGGCCAGCCAGTTATCGTTGCCGAACTTTTTACCATCACTATTCTGGTTGGTCGGCATGGTTACACTGGGACCGACACCCCACTTGTAGCTTTTCCCGATCCCGAGTGTAAAGGAATCAAAGATATTGGTGTCCCCCAGGCCCGTGGCTGTGTCCCGGTTTGACAGGTCATTCGAGCCGTTCAATGTGAAATTAGTGGGCACCTGCCTGAGCGCTGAACTAACGCGAATAAATTGCTCCGGTAACAGTTCGGTTGCGGCGATTGGATGCGTATAGCGCACCTGGTAAATCCTTACATCATCCAGATCCGCGCCCTTGAAATCGAGCACCTCATATTGCCGGTAGTCGACCATGCGGGAGAACTCAAAGGGATCCTGCATCCGCTTGGTGTCTTCAAGAGAAATGGGATTGTCACCCGCCGCCATCGCCAGCCGGGCAACCAGCAGGGAAGCCAAAGTAAAAAAACGCCGTAACTGCCGGCGTCCATGTGTTTTCATGATCGGAATATCCTGCAAGTTCAATACGCCAAGGCACCAGGTACAGGGCGGTAAGCCCACCTCGCCTCGCGCATCGCGGTTGACACCACCCAACTGACAACCCCACTGCTGCAATATGAACTTTTCAGCAAATAATGAGCTGATGTAGATCAACAATGTTTCAGTAGGGTCCGAAACGGGTGACATAGCCCGTGCAACGAATACAGGCAGCCCGCGGCATAGAGAAAATTATCCATGGATTTGAATTTGTCGGGGCCGACCTGACCGATCCTGAGACACCCGGCCGCGTCGCGGTACTCAATTGATTCGGACCGCGATTCACCTGCCCTGCTCCCGTGGTTGCAATAACG
>JAOUDU010000264.1 GCA_029859085.1 Gammaproteobacteria bacterium
CTGCGACGAGCTATACCGTCGGGGAGCTGAGTTTCAGTGATTTGACCGGCCTCGCCTCCGGCACGGAAACCATTTACAACTACTCCAATGCCTACCCCGCTGGCGCCGGCGAATGCCATGTGACCTATGAGTTGAGCGGTAACTATGTGCCCGGCTCCGATGTGTTCGTGTTGAGCGCCACCCGGTCCAACTACAGCGATACCTGTCCACCTCTGCTGCTGGGGACAGAATATCCCCCGACCCTGGTGCACACCTTCCAGATCGAGCATACGCAGGACGGCTCGGCGGTATTGAACAATGGCGACAACGGCGATTTTCTTGCCGAGGGCTCCTGGCACCCGGGCAGCGCATTCTATAAAACCGGTGAGCGTTGCTCAGTTTTTTAGGCGCCGGCGCGCCCCCGGGCCGATACAAATAACGGGTTTTTATGCAAATAAAAGTAGTGCGGGCAGATTACCTGGACCCGCAACAGGCGGCCGATATTGTGTTTTTGTTGAATCGCTATGCCTGCGATCCGATGGGTGGTGGCGAGGCGCTGGCGCCCAGGGTCCAGCAGGACCTGGTCGCCAGCCTGGCTGCGCTGCCCCACGCGGTGAGCCTGCTGTGTTATGTCGACGGCAAGCCGGCCGGACTGGTCAATTGTTTCGAGGGCTTCTCCACCTTCAGCTGTAAGAAGCTGCTCAATATCCACGATATCGCGGTGCTTGAGGAGTTTCGCGGACTCGGCCTGAGCCAGCTGCTGCTGGCGGAAGTGGAAGCCGTCGCCAGGCACAGGGGCTGCGGGAAATTGACGCTTGAGGTGCTGGAAGGAAACGAGCCGGCCAAGGCCGCCTACAAAAAATTCGGTTTCGACGCCTACCAGCTGGACCCGGCCCTGGGCCAGGCCCTGTTCTGGCAAAAACCACTGCAGGGCAAGGAATAGCTGCGGCGGCTGCTATTCCAGCAGGTTCTCCCGCAGTCGCTGTACATCGGCGGCTGTCAGTTGCAGGCCGTCGGTCACGTAGTTGTCGAAGCTGCCCCAGGTTGTGTCGATTTGCGCGAACGCGGCTTCCAGCCACGACTCTTCCACCCCCAGTAACACCGCGATCTTATCCGCTGTCTCATCGCCCTTGAATAAACGCAGCATCCGTATCTGGTTCCGGCGCGCGTCCAGGGCCAGCTCCTTGCTGGCCATGTAGTCCTGCATCACGACGTCCTGCGGGACTCCCAGGATTCGCAGCAATATGGCCGCCGCAAACCCGGTGCGATCCTTGCCGGCGGTGCAATGCCACAGCACCGGTGCGCCGTTTGCATCGAGCACCGCGTGGATGAACTGCCGGAACTGGGGGGTGAATTCACCGGCGAACTGGCGATTGGCCTGTTCCATGGTGTGGCCGGGATCGAAGTCTCCCAGGGCGTCTTCCTCTATACGCTTCGATATATCACCAAACAGGTTTTTGTTGCCTTCGTCCAGCACCGGGATCTCGACTACCGCGAAACCGGCCGGGTCCGGCAGGCGATCGGGCTCTGCGGTTTTCTCGGCGCCGGAGCGAAAGTCGATGAAGGTAGCCAGGTGGAGTTCGCGCAGGCCGGCAAGATCCGCATTGGAGGCGGTGGCAAGACTGCCTGACCGGTAAAGCTTGCCCCACTTTACGTCCTTGCCGTTCGCGGTCCGGTAGCCACCGAGGTCGCGAAAATTCGGGATCCCCTCGAAATTGAGCTGGCGATGGGCACTGCGCTGTGCGGCCGGCAGCTCCGCCGGCACCACCAGCGGCGGGGCCGGAATAAACTGGATGACAGCAACAAGCAGGGCAGCGGCAGCTAGCGAGAGGCCGAATATTTTTTTCTTGTTCAAGGCTGGCTCCCCAGGGAAAAATCAGGCGGGCAGAGAATAGCATCGAACACTCTGGCTAAACAGCTTGGGCCAAACCGCGGGGCCGGGCGCCGGATTTGCCAGGTCCGGAAGATTTAACGATAATCGACGGCCCCGCTCCCGCTGCGAAGACACCCCGATGGCATCCCTGCAAGACCAACTGTTGAAGGCCGGTATCGTCGATCCCAAGAAAGCGAAGAAAATCGTCAAGGAAAAGCGCAGGGAAGCCAAGAGCCAGCCCAAGGGCCATGCCCGGGTGGACGAAACCAGGGAGCAGGTGATACGCAGCCAGGCGGAGAAAGCCGAGCGCGACAGGGAGCTGAACCGGGAGCGGCAGGTCCAGAATGAGAAGAAGGCGATACAGGCGCAGATAATCCAGCTGATCAGGATGAACCGGATCGAGCGCACCAGCGGTGATATCCCGTTCCAGTTTGTGGATGGCAAGAAGATCAAGAAGATCCATGTGACCGCGCAGGTTCAAACCGAGCTGAGCCGCGGGCGTATAGCGATCGCCCGGCTGGAAGGGCGTTATGAGTTACTGCCTGCAGCGGCGGCAAAAAAGATCATGCAACGCGATGAAAGCGCCATTGTGTTGCTCAATACCGGTGAACCTGTGGCAGCGGGTGAGGACGATCCCTATGCCGCCTACAAGATTCCCGATGACCTGATGTGGTGAATCCGGGCTGATTGCCTGCATGGGCCCCGCAGCTGCGGACCTCTATTCCAGGCTCTGCTGCCCGGTGCCAGTGGGGGTCCCGCGCCGCTGGATCCCGCTTGCGCCCATATCCGGGCGTGAATTGTTGTTGATGGCCTCCGGCAGCGGTTCCAGCATGGCTGCGCCCCAGCGGTGTTGGGGCATGTGTTCCACCATGTCCTCCACGTCCACCAGCGATACGAGCCCCAGCATCGGCTGAATGGCCTGCCCCCCGCCGGCGTCGCTGCTCCAGCGGGCGAAGCTGCTGCTGGTGACCCGGTGCTCCCCGTCGAATGTGACCAGCAGGAATTCACCGTGCATATGGGCATTGCCCCAGTCAACCGACAGGACGTCCGCCCCCAGGGCGCCAAGGCTCAGGCCGATGGTGTCCTCACGTATCTGCCAGAATTCCCAGGCCAGCACATAGCCGTCACCAAGCTTTGACAATCGCTGGGGTGGTCCCAGCCTGGCCAGTACTTCCGTCAGGGAGAGAGTCACTCCAGCGTCCTGGAGCATCTCCGGGGACAGCTCGGTACCCAGCTCGTAGCGCCACTGGGTGCAGCCGGATAGCACCAGTAGCAGGGCCAGCGACAGAATGGCCAGGGCTGTGCGTTCAGCCCTTTGCGGTTTCATCGATCCGGGTGGCGAAGTCGGTCAGGACGTCGTTCTCGTCGAAGAAGAGCACCGCCCGGTCATAGTGGGTGTCGATTTGCATGCGGTTGTAGACGATCAGGATGACGCCGTCGCCTTTGGAGCGTTCAAACAGGTAGTACAGCACGGTCTCCTCTTCCAGTGGAATTACCTGGGAGGGAGGTCCCAGCAGTCTCAGCACGTCCTTGCGGGTGGTTTTTCCCCGGACAAGGTGACTGGTGACGCTGTCCTGCCAGGTCACTTCCACCCCTCGTTTGTTTTCATACTGGGCGCAGCCCCCAAGGGCGACGGCCAGCACGCAGGCAGCGATGCCCACGACATGGCATTTGTTCACGGTCAGGCTCCAGGCAAAAGTCTCGGCCAGAATATGCCATCCCGGGCGAGGCCGGCACAAGGGCCAGTTTACGCACATGCACAGATACTGGACGCGGCGCTGTCACCGCCAACCGGGCTGGCGGAGGCTAAATTTGCGCTGGCGGTACTTAACTGGCAGGAATTTGGCTACTATTGCGGCAGGTCTTACCAGAATAATGACAGGATGCATACCATGATTACATATTGCCGGCGCTTGCTGCTTATTATCGGTGTTTTGGCGTTCCTTGCCGGTTGTTCCCGCGATACGCCACCAGTCGACCCTGCGCCGGCCGCGGCTGTTCCCGCGGCACCAGCCCCGGCGCCGGCACCGGATATGGAGTGGTCCCGCCACGGCCTGAATGAATCCGAAACCCGCTTCAGCCCGTTGGCCGATATCAACGAAGGCAATGTCGGCGGCCTTGGCCTCGCGTGGTTCTTCGACTACCCCACGTCCAGGGGGCTCGAAGCCACCCCGCTTGAGGTCGACGGTGTCATCTATACCACCGGTTCCTGGAGCATGGTGTTTGCCAACAATGCGGCTACCGGCGAGTTGCTGTGGTTTTACGACCCGCAGGTGCCGCGCGCCTGGGCGGTGCACGGCTGCTGTGACGTGGTCAACCGGGGTGTTGCCTACGACAACGGGAGGCTCTATTTCGGCACGCTGGATGGGCGGCTGGTCAGCCTGAACGCGAAAGACGGGTCCCTGCGCTGGGAAGTCCAGACCACCGACAGGGAGCGGCCCTATACCATCACCGGGGCCCCCCGTATCGTCAAGGACAAGGTGATCATCGGCAACGGCGGCGCCGAGTTCGGGGTGCGCGGCTATGTCAGCGCCTATAACCTCGATTCGGGCGATATGCAGTGGCGCTTCTACACGATTCCCGGCAATCCCGCGGACGGTTTCGAGAACGAGGCGATGAAACGCGCCGCAGCTACCTGGGGCGGTGGCGAGTGGTGGAAGATCGGCGGCGGCGGCACGGTCTGGGATTCCATGGCTTACGACCCGGAACTCAACCTGCTCTATATCGGCGTCGGCAACGGCGCGCCCTGGAACCAGCAGGTTCGCAGCCCCGCCGGTGGCGACAACCTCTACCTGTCATCCATAGTTGCGCTCAACCCCGACGATGGCAGTTATGTCTGGCACTACCAGACCACGCCGGGCGAAACCTGGGATTACACCGCCACCCAGCACATGATCCTTGCGGACCTGGAACTGGGCGGCAAGCCGCGCAAGGTCATCATGCAGGCGCCGAAGAACGGCTTCTTCTACGTGCTGGATCGCACGACCGGCGAGCTGTTGTCGGCGGAACCTTACGCCACGATAACCTGGGCAACCCATGTCGATATGGCCACCGGCCGGCCGGTGGAAACCGAGGGCGCCCGTTACAAGGGGGCCTCCACCGGGTTGCAGCTGCCGGGGCCTATCGGCGGCCACAACTGGCACCCGATG
>JAOUDU010000263.1 GCA_029859085.1 Gammaproteobacteria bacterium
AGCTCGCCGAGCTCGACGTGATCCTGATGCGCAAGGACCCCCCCTTCGACAACGAGTACATCTACACCACCTACATCCTGGAGGAAGCGGAACGCCAGGGCACGCTGGTGGTCAATCGCTGCCAGAGCCTGCGGGACTGCAACGAGAAAATCTTTGCCACCCGGTTCCCGCAATGCTGCCCCCCGGTGCTGGTGAGCGCCGACAGGAAGCGTCTCAGGGCCTTTCACAAGCTGCACCAGGACGTCATTTTCAAACCCCTGGACGGCATGGGCGGGACCGGTATATTCCGGGTGCGCCCCGATGATCCCAACGTCAGCGTGATTCTTGAAATGCTCACCGGACACGGGCGCCAGACCATCATGGCCCAGCGCTTCATCCCGGAAATAATCCAGGGTGACAAGCGCATCCTGGTAATCAACGGCGAACCGGTCCCCTACTGCCTGGCCCGCGTCCCCGAGGTCGGCGAGACCCGGGGCAACCTCGCGGCGGGCGGTTCCGGCCGGCCCCAGCCCCTGTCGGACCGGGACCGCTGGATTGCCGGCCAGGTAGGCCCCTCCCTGCGGGAGAAAGGCCTGTTGTTCGTCGGCCTCGATATCATTGGGGACTACCTGACCGAGATCAACGTCACCAGCCCCACCTGCATTCGCGAGATCGACAGCGGTTACAACACGGACATCGGCGGACAACTCATGGATTGCATTGCCCGGGTGCTGGAGCAACGGCGCTGACAGCAACCTGCGAACCCGGATAAACTGCTCCCATGTACTACCTCGAGGCGGGATACGGTAAACACAGTCGCTTGCGCAACGCGGTGTTGCTGGCCATCGCGCTGCACGCCGCTATCCTGCTGGGCATTTCCTTCAGCTACGACCCGGATTCCTACCAGACCCCGCAGATAGAGGTCACCCTGGCCACAAGGCCCGGCGAGCTCCCCGCCGAGGCGCACCATATCGCCCAGGCCAACCAGGAGGGCGGTGGCGAACCTGCCGACGTCGACCTGCTCACCAGCCCCAACAACGAGCTGTCAAGCGAGGGCGATGCCGGGCCGCAGGCCCTGATGGAGCCGCAGGAGGACACCAGCGAGCCGAGCCGGGAGGCGATCACGACCGCCGCGGCCGCCCAGCAGGTAGTCACCACCGAGGAGCGGGAGCAGGAGCGACTGCCGTTGCAGGGAGTCAACCCGGAGGTCGACAAACTCACCCGGGAACTGGCCGTGCTCGAAGCCGAGCTCGATGAACAGAGCCGCAACTATGCGCGGATGCCGAGAGTCAGGCGGCTGACATCGGTCTCCGCCCGGCAATCCGTGGACGCGGCCTACCTGCTGGACTGGCAGCGGCGGGCGGAAGCAGTCGGCAACAAGTATTATCCCGAGGCCTCCGTTCGCTACGGTCTGTACGGCAGCCTGCGCCTGCTGGCGGTGATCCGCTCTGACGGCAGCCTGGAAGACATCCGGGTACTGTCTTCATCGGGTTACGCGGTGCTGGACGAGGCCGCGATCAAGACAGTGCGCATGGCCGCCCCCTACGCCCCGTTCCCCCCGGAGCTCAGGGCCACAACCGATAAGCTGGAGATCATCCGTACATGGACTTATGGGGATAAGGGGCTAAGCTCAAAGTAGCGGCAGTAAACCCGCACTATTCATAGCCAGCCCAGCCCGGAAGGAGCATTTCAAACTATGTCGGGAAAATTTTCCGTCAATACGGCCAGAAGCAGTGACTCCCTGCGCGATCATTTCCTGCTGGCCATGCCCTCGCTGTCCGAGGGCCTGTTTTCACAGAGCATTACCTACATCTGCGAACACGGCGAGAGCGGGGCGATGGGGATTGTTATCAACCAGCCGCTGGATTTGTCGGTAGAGGAGATCTTCGAACACCTGGAGATAACCCCCACGCGGGATTTCTCCGACCTGCCCGTCATGGCGGGAGGCCCGGTGCAGATCGACCACGGCTTCGTGCTGCACCGCAACTGCCCCGCGAACTGGGAATCGAGCCTGAAAGTCACCCCCGAGATCACCCTCACCACCTCCTGCGACATCCTGCGCGCCATCGCCACAGGTAACGGGCCCGCCGAACACCTGATCGCACTGGGTTATGCAGGTTGGGCCGCTGGCCAGCTGGAACAGGAACTGGCGGACAACAGCTGGCTCACCCTGCCCGCCGATGGCGACATTATCTTCAACACGCCCGCTCACCAGCGCCTGAGTGCCGCCGCCGCCCTGCTGGGAATAGACATCAACCTGATTTCGGGTGCGGCGGGGCACGCCTGACATCCGGTGACTCGCCGCGTCCGCTCAGTGCTGGCTTTTGACTTCGGCCTGGTCCAGATGGGCGTGGCCGTGGGCAACACGGAGCTGCGTTCCACCCAGCCGCTGTCCGTACTTCGGGCAAAGGAGGGGGTGCCCGACTGGCACATGGTTGAAAAGCTGGTTCGCGAGTGGCAGCCGGACCTGCTGGTGGTCGGCGACCCCCTGAATATGGATGGCAGCGACAGTGAGCTGTGCGAGCGCGCCCGCAAGTTCGCGCGGCGCCTGCATGGCCGGCTGGGCCTGCCGGTGGAAATGGTGGACGAGCGGTTGACCAGCTTCGAGGCGAAACAGATCAGCAGGGAGCAGGGGCACCGGGGCGACTACAAGCGCCGGCCCATCGACAGCCAGGCAGCGGAGCTGGTGCTGCAGAGCTGGCTGGGCGGGCAGCCCGAGCCCTAGCGCCGGACGAACTTGCCGGGATCCGGCGTGTCGTAGGACAGGCCGAGCTCATCCCGGCTGGCCTTGGTGCCACCGGGCATTGTCTTGTCGAACATCTTGATCTGCAGGCGCACATCGTTGGCAGAATCGGCGTAGCGCAACGCGTCTTCCTTGCTGATCACACCTTCCTTGTAGGCCTTGACCAGGGACTGGTCCAGGGTCTGCATCCCCAGTTCGGTGGACTTGGCCATCAGGTCCTTGATCAGGTGCACCTCTCCCTTGCGGATATAATCCGCCACCAGGGGTGAATTCAGCAGCACCTCCACCACCGGCGCCCGACCCTTGCCGTCCTTGCGCGGCAACAACTGCTGCGCCACCATCGACTTCAGGTTCAGGGACAGGTCCATCCAGACCTGGTTGTGCAACTCCGCGGGGAAAAAGCTCTGGATGCGGTCCAGTGCCTGGTTGGCGTTGTTGGCGTGCAGCGTGCACAGGCAGAGGTGACCGGTCTCGGCAAAGGTCAGGGCCTGGGCCATTGTTTCAGCGGAGCGCACCTCGCCGATCATGATGACGTCCGGGGCCTGGCGCAGGGTGTTCTTCAGCGCTACATCAAAGGACTCAGTGTCCATTCCCACTTCCCGCTGGGTGACGATGCAGTTGCCGTGTTCATGGATATACTCGATAGGGTCCTCAATGCTGATGATATGGCCGTGGCTATTCTGGTTGCGATAGCCCACCATCGCCGCCAGGGAGGTCGACTTACCGGTTCCGGTCGCCCCGACGAATATCACCAGGCCGCGCTTGGTCATGGCCAGTTCCTTGATGATCTCCGGCAGCCCGAGTTCATCAATAGTCGGTATATTGGTCTGGATGCGCCGCACCACCAACCCGCATTTGCCCCGCTGCACAAAGGCGCTGGCGCGAAACCGGCCCAGGTCCTCGTAGCTCAGCGCATAGTTGCACTCGTGGTGCTGCAGGAAGGTCTGTTTCTGGTCCTCGCGCATGGTGGACAGCACCAGTTCCCGCGCCTCCTCATCGGAAAGCCGGGTCTCCGAGATCGGGAATATTTCGCCATCGACCTTGATGCTCGGTGGCGCGCCCGCGGATATGAACCCGTCCGACGCCTTGTCCTGTACCACCCGCTCCAGCAACTGCTCAATTTTCATCGTGCTTTACCCCCTCGTGTTGCCGCGATCACCAGTGTCTGGTCAAAAGACTAGAAACTTTCCGGCATCCGCGCTTTCTCGCGGGCCACATCCCTGGTGATCACGCGTTTTTCGACCATCTCGTGCAGGCACTGGTCCATGGTTTGCATGCCCAGGGCACTGCCGGTCTGGATTGCAGAGTACATCTGGGCGACCTTGTCTTCCCTGATCAGGTTGCGGATCGCGGAGGTGCCGCGCATGATCTCGTGAGCGGCCACCCGACCGCCGGTGGCGCGCTTGAGCAGCGTCTGCGAAACCACCGCCTGCAGTGACTCCGAAAGCATGGAGCGCACCATGGATTTTTCCGCGGCGGGGAATACGTCGATCACCCTGTCGATGGTTTTTGCGGCGGAGGTGGTGTGCAGCGTGCCGAACACCAGGTGGCCGGTTTCCGCGGCCGTCAGGGCCAGCCGGATGGTCTCCAGGTCGCGCATCTCGCCCACCAGGATGATGTCCGGGTCCTCCCGCAACGCCGAGCGCAGCGCCTCGGCGAAGCCGTGGGTGTCGCGGTGCACCTCGCGCTGGTTCAACAGGCATTTCTTGCTCTCGTGGACGAATTCGATAGGGTCCTCGATGGTCAGGACATGTTCATACTTGTTGTCGTTGATGTAATCGATCATCGCCGCCAGTGTGGTGGACTTGCCCGACCCGGTAGGACCGGTAACCAGCACCAGCCCCCGCGGCATCATGCAGATGTCGCGGAATACCTGGCCCATGCCCAGGTCTTCCATGGTCAGCACTTTCGACGGAATGGTACGGAATACGCCACCGGCACCCCGGTTCTGGTTGAAGGCGTTGACCCGGAAGCGGGCAACCCCCGGCACTTCAAAGGAAAAATCGGTTTCCAGGAACTCTTCGTAGTCCTTGCGCTGCTTGTCATTCATGATGTCATAGATGAGATCATGAACCTGCTTGTGATCCATCGGCGGCAGGTTGATGCGGCGAATATCGCCATCCACTCGAATCATTGGCGGCAGGCCCGCCGACAGGTGTAGGTCTGAGGCTCCCTGCTTGGCGCTGAACGCCAGAAGTTCTGTTATGTCCATGTGCTCCCCCGTGCCGTCGGCAACCCTGGCCGACTGTTCCCTGGCCTGCGCCGCCCGCCGGCAATTC
>JAOUDU010000265.1 GCA_029859085.1 Gammaproteobacteria bacterium
CCCATTGCGCGCAAGCGCGATGGTTTTATAGGCGGGCAGCGAATCCGACACGGTTTTCGAGCGGGTTTTTGCGCGGGTTCTATGCTTGCTTTCAGCCATGGTTATGCGACTTCCTTCGCTTTGCGCGTTACGGCCTGCGGCGCCTGGCGGGCCCGGGCTGCTATATCGTTCGCCGCCACAAAGCCAAACGTCATCGCCGGCCCTATGGTGCCGCCTGCGCCGGGATAAAGGTGCCCGAACGGACTGCCGGAGTTGTTGCCCGCTGCATAGAGCCTGGGTATCGGCCGGCCGTCCTCGTCCAGCACACGTGCCGCGGCATCGGCCTTGAGTCCTCCCTTGGTGCCCAGGTCGCCCAGGTTGATCGCAACGGCATAGAAGGGTCCGGTCTCGATCGGCCCCAGGCAGGGATTGGGTGTTACAGTCGGGTCGCCAAACATACGGTCGTAGGCGTTGCCGCCCCTGCCGAAATCCGGGTCGACCCCGGACCTGGCATACTGGTTCATCTTTGCCACTGTCTGCTTCAGGGCATCGTAGGGAAGACGGATCTTCGCCGCGAGCTCGTAAAGTGAGCCTGCCCTGAAAATATAGTGATCCCAGTAATCGGCGGGGATCATCCAGTCCGGCATCAGCGCAGTGGGCATAAAACCGCCGGCGGTGTAACGGGAGCGGAAGGTGGCATCGAACACCAGCCAGCAGGGCGTATTGGCCCCGGTCTTCAGCTGGTCCGCCACCATGGCCACACCGAATTCATCGTAACTGCAGGCCTCGTCGACGAAACGCTGACCATTGCGGTTCACGCAGACGCTGTGCGGCCGGCCCACGTCGAAGGCGGCCTGGTGTATTTCCTCGAAGTTGGAGACCCTGGGAGTCGGCATATGCATGGTCGGAATCCACCAGCCGCCTTCGGTATGCTCGGTGGCTGCACCGATCCGCAGCCCGGCCAGCAGGGCCTCGCCGCGATTGGCGTCTTCGGGTGTGCTGCTGTGGCGAGTCAGGCCGGGCACAGGCAAATAGCGCTCCCGCAGCTCCTGGTTCCACTCGAAACCGCCGGCACACAGGACCACGCCGTGGCGGGCCTGGATGTCATAGCCGCGACCAAAATGGCTTACCCTGACCCCGCTCACCTCGCCCTGCTCCACCAGGATTTCGTCCAGGCGGGTTTCCAGGCGCACCTCGATCCCGCGATCGAAAACCTGCTTGTAGAGGTGCCCCATCAGGGCCCCGCCGGTGGTGAAGCGGCGGTCGCGACGGCCGATGCGCCGGGTGCCGAAATCCGTCCAGTAGCGCCACAGAATCTTCAGGAGCGCTTTTATCCAGCCAGCCCCCCGGGTGGAAATCAAAAAGAATTCCGGCAGGTCCATGGAATAGCGATTCATCAGTTTGAAGCGGGTGTACTGTTCCCGCATCAGCACAAATTTGTCGCCCAGTTCGCGCCCGTCAAAAGTATCGCAGACGATGGAGCGATCGCTGCGGGCACCGGGTGCCTCGAAAAAGTAATCCGGCCAGGTGGATGCCATGACCGGAATGCCCAGGGACTTTACAAACCGGATCATGTCGGGGCCGTGTTCAACGAAAGCCTCCAGCCTGTCCCGCTGGATCGGCGTTTTTATCAGGCTGTCCAGGTACTGGTACGCCTGCCCGGGACTGTCATCGCCCGGCTCGAGCTGGTGGTTCGGAATCCACATGACCCCGCCGGAGGTCGCCGAGGTGCCACCGTATTTGTGGGCTTTCTCGACGATCAGTACCGAGAGCCCGAGCTCCGCCGCACGCAGCGCGGACATCGCCCCCGCAGCGCCGGACCCGACCACGACCACGTCGTAAACCTCATTCGTGCCCATCAACGCTCCTCCATTAACGGCCGCCCCGGCCCCTGCCCGCCGCCCGGTACCGGCCGCAGTCACCGAGGATACCATCCGCGCCATGGGCCTTGGCAACTTCCATCAGCGACAGGCACACCGGTACATCGGCGATAGGGGAAGGTGATCACGATTGCAGGGCCCTCTCCCGGGCCGCCATTATCTCCGTGAGATGATTGACCGGGTCCCCGGCGGTAATACCGCCATCCACCGGCAGCACAACGCCGGTCACCTGGGCCGAACGGTCGCTCACCAGGAACAATGCGGCCTGGGCGACATCCTCGGGGCGACCGGTGCGTTTCAATGGCTGGTTGGAGTCAAATGCCAGGCCGATGGCCTGCTTGACCCGATCAGCCTGCTCGGGTGTCATGCCCGGGGTGGAGAACGCTGTCAACGGGGTGCGGATATGACCGGGGGCCATGCAGTTCACCCTGATGCCATACTCGGCCAGGTCAATGGCAATGGACTTGCTGAAGTGAATGACGGCGGCCTTGGTGGCGCGGTAGGTCATCATCGCCTGCCCGGGAAGGACCCCGGCGATCGAGGCATTGTTCAGAATCACCCCGCCCCCGTGCTGAGCCATATAGCGGCCGGCGCAGCGGCTGCCGGCCATCACGCCAAACAGGTTGGTGCCGACGACACGCTGGAAGTCCGCCAGGTCATCGTCCAGGAACCGCGGGTGCTGGGCCCCGGAAATGCCGGCGTTGTTGAACATGATATCGAGGCCGCCGAGGCGCTCGACTGCGATATCGACCAGCGCCTGCAATTCCCCGGCATTCGACACATCGGTGCGTTGGAAAATTGCATTGTCGCCCAGCTTTGCGGCCAACTCCTCTCCCTGCGTGGAATCGATATCGGCGAATACAACCTTCGCGCCCTCCCGTACAAACAGCTCTACCGATGCCCTGCCGATACCGCTGGCACCTCCGGTGACAATAGCGACCTTGCCCTCGAGTTCCTGCCCCATACAAACCCCCTGTCATTATTCCTGCGACGATCGTGAAAGCCTGGACGTTTATTTCCTGCGGGTAAACATCAACGGCAGGTGCTCGATCGAATGGGTGGCGATAGTCGGAAGGTATTTTATATCCTCCGGTGCTATGTCGAGCCTGATGTTGTCGAGCCGTTTGACGATTTCCCTGGCCGCCACCTTGAGCTCCATCCTGGCAAGGGCGAGCCCGACGCAGCGGTGGATGCCGGCGCTGAAGGCGACATGGCGACCGAGGTTGCTGCGGTTGATATCAAATTCCCGGGGGTTCGGGAAAACGGTTTCGTCATCATTGGCAGACGCGAACAGCAGCAACAGGTGGGCGCCCGCGGGCAGCCTGGTCCCGCCCAGCTCAGTCTCCCGGGTCGTCATCCTGGCCAGGCCCCGAACCGGTGGTTCGAGCCGCAGCAGTTCCTCGACGAACCGGTTCAGCAGCCGCTCGTCATCCACCGCTGCGGCCAGCTGGCGCGCTATATCCGGCTCGGTCGCCAGGATGAACAGGAGGTTGGTCATGGCCGTCGCTGTGGTCTCGTTTCCGGCGATGAGCAGTGCGCGCACCAGCGGAACCACTTCCTCGAAGGACAGGGTCGGGTTCTCGGAATCGTCGCTGCGCGCATGGACCAGGTCGGAGATCATATCTTCCCTGGGCTCGGTTTCACGTTCGCGGATGCACTGGATCAGGTAATTCTGCAGTTCGCAGATCTGCCTGGCATTTTCGAGCATCTGTTCGCGGGTCTGCATCCTGCCGATTTGCGCGGTTACCGCCAGCGACCAGCCCTGGATCTTTTCCCGGGCGAAATGTTCAAGCCCGAGCTGCTCGCAGATCACCCGCACCGTCATCGGCACCGAGAATTCATTGACGGCGTCTATTCGTCCCTTGTCGGCAAAGCTTTCGATCAGTTCTGACACAATCGCAGTTATCCGCGGTTCCAGCTCCTTGACGCGATGGCCGGTGAAGGCACTCTCCATCAGCTTGCGGATACGGGTGTGGTAGGGTGGGTCGGTCATGATCGGGTCGCCGAAGAAGCCGCCGCCGTCGCGGATCAGAATCTGCTGGAACTCATCCGAAAAACCTTTCGCGTACTGTTCCTTGTAGCCCCTCTCCAGGGAGAAGGTGGCCGGATCCTTCACCACCGCCTGCAGGTCATCGAATCGCGATACCAGGTACATATCCAGCCTGGCATCATAATGTACCGGATCCTGTGTACGCATAGCCCGGTAAAAGGCGTTCGGGTGCGCCAGGATCGCTGGATCGGACAGGGAGGCCTGATCCAGCCTGATATCGCCCTGGGCGCTCACCGGACACCCTCCTCCGCGCTGCCCTTCGGTCTCACTTGTAGCCATGTTTTCGCCTCTCGCTCAGAATCTATCCGTTGTCATTGCAGCGTGTTGGATACACCGGAAAGCAGGAATTCCCGCTTCGGTTCCCCGGCCTTTGCCGTACTGGCAGCGCGATACTCGCGCGGGCCCATGCTGAAAACCCGCTTGAACATACGGCTGAAATGCGCCGGGCTCTTGAAGCCCACGCGAAACGCTATCTCGGCGATCGATATACTGCCGGGAGTGGATGACGAGAGCCAGCCGCTGGCGATCTTTATCCGCTTGTCCCAGACAAGTTCCGAAAAGGGAGTGCCGTTCTGCTTCAGCAGGAATGACAGGTAGCGCGGGGAAATGCCATTAGCAGCGGCTACCATCGCGGTACCAAGGCTTGGGTCGGACAGGTGAACTTCGATATACCGCAGTATATCCTGCAGCCTCTTATCCGGCAGCGACTGCCGGACCTTCGCGTAGTTCTCACGGCCCTTGATCGCGTCGGTCACCACGGACAGGGCGCTGTCCAGCAATAGTTGCTCCAGGTGCTCGGCCAGCTCGTCCGAGTCCTCGAATACGTCAGTCAGGATGCGCTCGGCGATCGCGAATTCACGCGCCCTGCCGTGAACGGTAAAACCGGCCTTCAGTTCCTGGGGGACGAAACGCCTGAATACATGGCTCGGAACGATGACATGCAGGACGTCGTGCCCGGATTCCGCACCTGTTTCACACTGTATGGAAAACGGTGTCATCGACCTGGTGATCGCGAAATCACCCGCCTCGGCGACGCAGTGCCCGCACTGGTGGGCAATTCTCATGCGACCGCTCTTCACGA
>JAOUDU010000266.1 GCA_029859085.1 Gammaproteobacteria bacterium
GCAGGCTGCGAGCGTGAGCTCGCCCAATTTTCCGATGAACCAGAGGAGGCCAGCAGATATGCGCCTTGAAGATTTCGATACCGGCACCACCTACAACGCCCGCGTGCTGTCCAGCCAGCGGATAACGCCCGCCAGCTCCAGCGAGGAGGTGCGCGAGATCGTGCTGGAGGTGGAGCGCGATCACTTCGAGTACGAACCCGGCCAGAGCATCGGCGTGATCGTCTCCGGCGACCACCCCCAGGGACACAAGCACCATTTTCGCCTCTACAGTGTCGCCGACACCGCCCCCGCCACCAATGGCGGCAAACCCCACGTGACATTGTGCGTCAAGCGTTGCAACTACATCGACGAATACAGCGGCGAGCGCTACGAGGGTATCTCGTCGAATTACCTGTGCGATCGCCGCCCGGGGGATACCATCACCATCAACGGCCCCTTCGGTATCCCCTTCGAGGTGCCCGAGGACCGCAACACCGACCTGCTGCTGATCGGCATGGGCACGGGCATCGCCCCCTTCCGCGCACTGATCAAGCACATCTACCAGGATGTGAAGGACTGGCAGGGCAGGGTGCGCCTGTTCTACGGCGCCCAGAGCGGCCTGGAAATGCTCTACATGAACGAGGAGAAGGACGACTTCAGCCAGTATTACGACCGCGCCACCTTCGAGGCCTTCAAGGCCCTGAGCCCCAGGCCCAACTGGGCCGACCCGATCGCGATGGACTACGCGCTGGAAGAGCGCTCGGAGGAAATCCTGTCCATGCTCGACAATCCCCATACCCGGGTCTACGTCGCCGGCCGCGCGGACATCCTCGAAACCCTCGACCGGGTATTCAGCCGCATGATCGGTTCCAGCGACCAGTGGGCACGGCGCAAGGCGGAACTGAAGGCGGGCAAGCGGTGGGTGGAGCTGGTGTACTGAGCCATTCGGATGATACCGGTGTCCGGGACGGGCCCCGCTGACAGGCTGGGGCCTGATCAAACCGGAACCCGGATAAGCCCCATCGGACACCGCGTTGTATATCTGCTGGCTCGATCGCTACCAGATCAGTGGTACGGCTTCCGGGCCAACCACCCCACCGGGTCGGTATTCGATCTCCGCACCGGGTTTCACCGAGAACCGGGGTATGCGTTTCAGCCACTCCTGCAGCGCGATCTTGAGCTCCAGTCGCGCGAGGTGTGCGCCCATGCAGCTGTGAACGCCTACGGTAAAGGCCAGGATCGTTTTGCGTGGCCTGTCGAAGTTCACCTCCAGGGGGTCCGGAAAGACATCGGCATCAAAGTTGCAGGCGGGCAACACGCAGGTAATCCGGTCGCCCTTCTTCAACTTCACCCCTCGCATCTCGATATCCTGCGCGACCACGCGGCCGGAGAAGGTCACGGACCAGCGCCGCAGCAACTCCTCGACGATATTGTCGATATCGTCGGGCCGCGCGATGATCTCCTCGACGCGTTCCGGGTTGCGGGCAAGCCACAGCCAGATATTGTTGAGCGTGGCGAAAACCGTGTCGAGCCCGCCTATGAACAGGAAAATAACGAAACCGAAGATTTCCTTGTCGCTCAGGGGCTGTCCATCCGGTGCCGCATGGGCGATGCGACTGATCACGCCCTCGTCGGGATGTGCCTTCTTCTCGGCGATAGCCTGCTTGATGTAAGCGACGATATTCGCCATGGCCCTGCCCATCGTCTCGCGGTCGCGCGCGTGCAGCAGGTTGACCGCCCACTCGACGAAGGTGTCTCGCATGTCCTGCGGCAGACCCATGATATCCAGGAACACCGACACCGGAAGCGGCCGACCGAAGGCGGTGGTGAACTCGCATTCGCCCTTGTCCGCGAACTCGTCGAGCAGGTCCCGGGATCGCTGGCGAATGAGGTTTTCCAGCTTGAGCACGCCCCTGGGGCTGAACAGCGGGTCGACGATGTTGCGGTACTTGCGGTGTTCCGGCGGGTCGATCTCGATCGGAATGAAATAGAAGTAATCATTGGGATCGCGGGGGAACGGCGTGGCGCCCTCGTTGGAGAAATACTCCCAGTGGCGCAACGCGAACAGGGCGTCCTCATGCTTGAGGAACTGCCAGGCGTTAATGTGTTCGCTGACATCGTAGAAGATGGGCGGATACCTGTCGTGCATATTCGCCATGAAATCGTGCGGGTTGGCCAGGAATTCGGGGCCGGTGGTGAGTCCGCTGGAGAAAACGAGTTCCTTCGGCACATGGGGTGGGATCTGGTCCCAGCCGGCACTGCGGGGGTAGGCCGGGGGTACGGGGTGGGCCGCGTCAATTGCCATGGAGTGCTCTCCTTGTAGTGATAATGATGGCCTAAAACTGGTGTTCTGGCATGTGGACTACCAGGCCATCCAGCTCGGGTGTCATGGCGATCTGGCACGACAGGCGGGCGTTGGGTTTCAGTTCGCCATCGGCGCCGATCAGCAGGTCCCGCTCCGCGTCAGAGGCCGGGCCGCCCACTTTTGCCGCCCAGGCCTCGTCGATATAACAGCGGCAGGTCGCGCAGGAGCAGCCACCGCCACACTCCCCGAGGATTCCCGGGACATTGTTGTATTGGGCCCCATGCATGACATTCTCGTCCACAGGCACGTCGATAACATGTCTGGCCCCGTCTGCTTCAACATACGTCACGGTCGGCATTGCATTTCCCCTTCTGGCACTGGAACAAGTGATTGTTAGTTGTGAGAACAATGTTCTCGTAAATGTAGAAGAGTCGTGCTATAAAAGTCAACAGAATTTTCAGGTAATGCATATGGGCCGTGTATATAGGCTAAAGATATCCCTGAATTGTACGATCCAGGAAGGTGATCGCGTAGAACGCCGTTCTCTTCCACTGCCATTCAATCGCGGGTTTCGAAACCTGGCGGGGCTGCAAACATGACGCATAAGGAGATTCCGGCTCTCTGGGAGGAGCGGTCCGCGAACCGGGTGATAGAGGCCGGTCGAGACCAGCTTCTGAAACGCAGCCGCCAGCTTGTTGAAGCGGCCTACGAACTCCTGGATGAAGAGGGTCTGGAGGGCCTGACGATTCGGGCCGTCCTCAGGAAAACCGGCTTGTCGCGCCGTGCGTTCTACGAGCGTTTCGCGGATAAGGATGAACTGGTGCTGGCCGTATTCGAACAGAGTATTCGCCTGGCCACAGAACACTATAGCGAGCAGATCAGTCATATCACTGATCCTGTGGAACGCCTGAAATTAATCCTTACATGGATCGTTCTGGGCAGCAGCGCTGCCGGCGATGCGACTGCGGCATCGAGGAAGCGGCGCGGGGCGGCAATGAGCCGGGAACACCTGCGCCTGGCGCAAACCCGTGGCGATGACCTGCAGGCGGCCCTGGCGCCGCTGATCTCACTGATCGCGCGACAGCTGGCCGATGGTATGGCCGCAGGAGCCGTCCGGCGAGCGGATCCGCAAAGACTGGCCACGCTGGTCTATAACCTGGTTTCCACCACGGTGCACACGGAATTGCTCGCCCATGATGGGGTGCAGCCGGACCAGTCCAGCCGCGTACAGCTGGCCACTGAGATCTGGGAGTTTTGTCTCCGGGCCATAGCGGCGTAGGTCGGCAGGGCTCGCATCGTCAGTACCGTTCGCGACCGCGCGCCGTCCATAACGGTATTTTTCGGACCGCTCGCGCTTTTTCTGCGGCTTGTCTGATCCATGTCAACACCGGGAAAAGCAAAGCAATCTATTGTTTGATACCTAAAATTCTCGGGGTTGCGTGTTTATGGATGAACACAGGAAGCACGATCAGGCAAATGCCGCCCTGCCGTCGGCGCAGTCACTGCGCCGTCTCGCAATCAGCGAAAGCGGCTTCGTCTTCGATCCGATGAGCGGCCATCATTTCACTGTGAATGAAACCGGCCTGGAGATCCTGCGCCACCTGCAAAAGGACCAGGACCTGCCCGGGCTGCTCGCACTTCTCGGGCAGGAGTACAGCGTTGGCTCCCGGGAGCTGGAGCGCGACGTGCTGGAATTCGCCGGCATGCTGCGCAAATTCGTCGGCGACTGACGGTCCTGGACGATGGCGTCGATAGACCTCACAGTGGCCATCACCGGCATGAATGCCAGGGCTGACAATCCCGGCCCTGGCGTGGCGGTGGCGCGCTGCCTGCGGGATGCCCCCGAGTTCACCGGCCGCATCATTGGGCTGGGCTACGACGCGCTGGACCCGGGTTTGTACCTGCGCGAATACTGCGATGCCGCCTACCTGCTGCCCTATCCTTCGGCGGGAGACGAGGCCTTCATGACCAGTTTGCGGGCCATTCACGAGGCAGAGAAAATCGACATCATCCTGCCCTGCCTGGATGCGGAGTTGCCCGGCATGGTGCGCCTGACGCCGCGATTCGACGAAATGGGTATCCGCTACTTCCTGCCGACCCCCGAGCAGCTGCGCCTGCGCAACAAGGATCGACTGCCCGAACTCGCCAGGCACGCGGGTATTCAATGCCCGGAAATCAAGACCGTTACCCACAGCGGCTTTTTCTACCAGTGCCAGGAGGAGGGTTGGAGCTACCCGATGGTAGTGAAAGGGCTGTTCTACGGCGCCCACATCGTCCACAGCGCCGACCAGGCGGTGGACGCTTTCCGCGAGATCGCGGCCCAGTGGGGCTACCCGGTACTGGTGCAGCGCCTGGTGGAGGGCGAGGAATACAACCTCACCGCCGTGTGTGATGGCAGTGGCGAGATGCTGGGTGAGGTCATGATGAAAAAGATGGCCGTCACTGACAAGGGCAAGGCCTGGTCCGGGGTCAGTATCTTTGACCAGACCCTGTACGACGCCAGTGCCGCGCTGATCAGGGCGATCAACTGGCGCGGCCCGCTGGAGGTGGAAGTGATGCGGGACAATACCGGACACTACCAGCTGATCGAGATCAACCCGCGCTTCCCGGCCTGGATCTACCTGTCCGCCGGGGTGGGGCGCAACCTGCCACTGATGCTGTTGCAGCTCATCCTCGGGCAGGACATCGAGAAAGTG
>JAOUDU010000267.1 GCA_029859085.1 Gammaproteobacteria bacterium
GCTGCTGCGGGCGGCGCCGCTGTTCGCCAGCCAGCTGCCCGCGCTGGGACGGTTCGTGCCGACGGTATTCAACCTCAAGATCTCCAATACCGAGGGCAGCGCCACGCCGAAATATTTTGACGGGGCGCGGCTCGATGCGATCTATCCTATCAGCCAGCTGCTGCAATTCGCGGCCCTGAGCATCGACTGCGTGAGTTACGCCGGCACCCTGAACATCGGCTTTACCGGCGCCCGCGATACCCTGCCCCACCTGCAGCGCCTGGCGGTATACCTGGGCCGGGCCCTGGTGGAACTCGAAGATATCGTGCGGTCAGCGGAGGATGCGGCATGAACAACCTGGCGAAGATAGCCATCGAACAGGGACTCGCACTGAACCGGCGCTTGGCGAAAACCGCCGCCAACGGTGCCGACTGGCTGTTCAAGCGCGATACCCTGATCCAGTCCGGCCGCACCTGGTTCGAACTGGTGCATGACGGCGACCTGATGGCGGTGCGCTATTACGGCCTGCCGGAAGAGGACGAGATCGAACTGGTCGATGGCAGCCTGATGCCGGTCCAGCGCAAGCAGCACCCGGTGCCGCTGGTACTGGTGCCGCCCCTTGGCGTGACCACGGAGACCTTTGACCTGATGCCCCAGCGCAGCCTGGTGCGCTACATGGCGGCCAGCGGTTTCAGGACCTACCTGGTGGACTGGGGCAAGCCGAAAAAGGAACACGCCCACCTGGGCCTGAAGGATTATTCCTACACGATGCTCGGCACCGCGCTGGAAAAAATCCGCGCCCATTCCGGCAGTGAGGATATTTCGCTGATGGGCTGGTGCATGGGCGGCCTGCTGTGCCTGCTGCACCAGGGCCAGGTGCTGGACCCGTCCATCCGCAATATCATCACCGTCGCCAGCCCTATCGACCTGGAGAGCGGCCGGGGCGTGGTCGCGGGTGTGGCCGGCGCTGCCCAGGGCCTGAACGGCGCCGCGCAACTGGTCAGCAACTACACGAACCTGCGACTCAATGCGCTGGACCCGGCGCGGCTGGCGCTGCCGCCCTGGGCGACCACCCTGGTGTTCAAGATGACAGACCCGGTGGGCAGCGTCACCACCTACTGGGACCTGGTGACCCGGCTGTCGGACCGGGAGTTTGTAAAATCCCATTCCACTACCGCGGACTACCTCAACCACATGCTGCTGTACCCGGGCGGGGTGATCAAGGATATGGCGGTAGAGGTGGTGGGCGAGGGCCAGCTGGCCCGGGGAGCGGTCGAAGTGGGTGACCAGCTCGCGCAGCTGAACAAAATCAAGTCCAACCTGCTGGCCTTTGCCGGCGAGACCGACATCCTGGTGCCCGCGGAAATAGCGGAGCAGATCGTGGATATCGTCGCCTCCACGGACAAGGATTTCCGCCTGGCGCCCGGCGGCCACATGGGCGTGATCATCGGCAGCAAGGCGCAGGATGCGGTTTGGGCCCAGTCCGCCCAGTGGCTGGCGAAGCGCTCCGGCGCCGCGCCCGCCAGGGCGGCGCGGCGGCGCGCGGTGGCGGCAAAGCCAGCGCCACGCCCGGCGGGGGCAAAGAAAAAAGCGGCGCGGCGCAGCCGGGCCTGATGTGAAACAGCCCTGGGTAGTGAGCCTCGGGGGCAATGCCTTCGCCCGCCCGGGAGAGGAGCTCACCATGGCGGGCCAGTTCGAATTCGCCGACAGGACACTGGCTCCACTGGCCGCCTCACTGGACCTGGACAGGCCGTTGCTGGTCACCCACGGCAACGGCCCCCAGGTCGGTTACATCCTCACCCGCGTCGAGGAGGCCCTCGGCAAAGCCTACGCGCTGCCGCTGGAGGTGTGTGTGGCGGAATCGGAGGGTGAGATCGGCTACGTGCTGCAGCAGACCCTGCACAACCTGACCCGGGGGCAGCGCCCGGTAGCCGCCCTGCTGACCCAGGTGCGCGTGGCCGCCGACGACCCCGCGTTCGATCTTCCGAGCAAACCCATCGGCCCGTGGTTCGATCCGCCGCAGGCGGCGACGCTGGCAAGTGCCGGGCTGGCCATGGTCTATGACAAGGCCGGCCGGGGGCGCCGCCTCGTGCCCTCGCCCCGGCCGATTGAAATCGTGGAATTACCGGTGATCCGGCAGCTGCTGGCACTGGGCATTATCGTCATTGCCGCCGGTGGTGGCGGCATACCGGTGATCGACGCAGACGCGGGCCTCGAGGGCGTCGAGGCAGTGGTGGACAAGGACCTGGCGTCCGCGCTGCTGGCGATCGGCGTGGGCGCCGGGCAGCTGGTGATGGTCACCGGGGTGGCGGGCGCCTTTATCGATTTCGATACCGAATCGGCTCGCCTGGTAACCCGCGCCACCCCCGACCAGATGGCAGGATGGCTGGCCGCTGGGCACTTTCCCCCGGGCACGATGGGGCCGAAAGTCGAGGCGGCGATCCAGTTCGTGCGGGCGACCGGCGGGCGCGCGGTGATCTGCCAACCGGCGGATCTTGCAGCGGCGCTCGCCGGCGAGGCGGGTACCGTGGTGGAGCAGGCCGGTGCCATTTAACTGCATCATCATGGGGGCGGCGGGTCGCGACTTTCACAATTTCCGCACGTTTTTCAGCGCGCATCCCGAGTTTCACGTTCGCGCCTTCACCGCCGCCCAGATTCCCTATATCGCGCAGCGCAGCTACCCGCACGAACTGGCGCCCGCGGGCTATGACAGCGATATCCCCATTCACGATGAACGTGAGTTGCCGCGGTTGATACAAACCCTGGCCATTGAGTTTGTCTTTTTTTCCTACAGCGACCTGGCCCATGCCGAGGTGATGCACCGGGCCTCGATCGTGCAGGCGGCCGGTGCGAGCTTCGTGCTGTTGGGTCCGGCCCATACCACGCTGGTGAGCCGGCGCAAGGTGGTGGCGATCACTGCCACCCGCACCGGCACCGGCAAGAGCCCGTTGACCCAGTGGCTGGCGCGGTCACTGGTGGACGCGGGCGTGCGGCTGGCGACCCTGCGACACCCGATGCCCTACGGCAACCTGCGGGCCCAGGCGGTACAGCGCTTCGCCACTCCCGCGGACCTGGACCGGCACGACTGCACGATAGAAGAGCGCGAGGAGTACGAGCCCTATGTGCGGCAGGGCCTGGTGATCTTCGCCGGGGTGGACTACGAGGCGATCCTGCGCGCGGCGGAAGCCGAGGCGGACCTGATCCTGTGGGACGGGGGCAACAACGATTTTTCCTTCATCAGGCCCGACCTCAAGATCGTCGTGTGCGATGCGCTGCGGGCGGGCCATGGCCTGGGCTACTACCCGGGAGAGACCAATTTCCGGGCGGCGGATATCGTGGTGATCAACAAGACAGGCCAGGCGTCGCCGGCGGATATCGAAGCCGTCAGGGCATTGAAGGCGGACATCAACCCCGCGGCGGACCTGCTCACCGCTGACCTGGAGGTGAGCGTGGCCGAACCCGATCGGGTCAGGGGTCGGCGAGTCCTGATCGTCGAGGACGGCCCCACCGTGACCCACGGCGGCATGGGGTACGGCGCGGGCTGGGTGGCCGCCCACAAATACGGGGCGGGGGAGGTGGTGGACCCGCGCACCTGCGCCGTCGGCAGCCTGCGGGATGCCTATTCAGAGCATCCGCAGCTGCTGGCTGTCCTGCCTGCGATGGGTTATTCGGATAACCAGCGCCGGGAACTGAAAGCCACGATCGAGAATTCCGGGGCCGAGCTGGTGCTGAACGCGAGCCCGGCGAATATAGCCGACCTGCTGGAGCTGTCCCTGCCGACGGTGCAGGTGAGGTACCGCTTCGTACCGGGGGAGGGGGCGGACCTGCTGGCCCGGGTGCGGGCGCTGTTATCTGGCGGCGCCGGGCTGCCCGTCGAAAAGTCCTGAACTTTCGCGGGGGCGTACCTCCACCGGCAGCGCGGCCAGGCGCGCGTACAGGCGCGCATCGCTGAGTACCGGCCACCACTCGTACAGCAGGATTTCCAGCGGCCTCCACATGGCCACCCAGCCGATGATCAGGAAGCCCTCGCTGAAAATATGGTCGACCACATCCTCGCCGGTAAATACGAAGCGCCACGCCAGGGTGCAGGCGACGAGGAACAACAGGCCCACCAGCAGGCTGGCGCGACCCAGCCGCAGTACCCGGCGCAGGGCCAGGCGCGCCGCCTGCTCGCGGTAACGGAAGAAGTTGTGGACCGCATCTGCGATGGTGCCACCGGCGGGGTCATCGGGCTGCGGCAGGTAGATCACCACTTTTACGTGCCGGTGGCCGTGCAGTTCGCGCATGGCATCGACGAGATAGGCAGCGGCCTCTGCGTCGAGATCGCGTTCGCGGAAGGGGGACGGGTCAAGCGAATTGAACAACTGCGCGGGATTGTTCAACTTCAACTCGACCAGGTTCCAGTCTCCCTCGCGGCGGTAAACTCCCGTCAGTACACCCGTGACCATCAGTGACCGGCTCCATTCGGCGAAAAGGCGATGCAGTATAGCCAAGGTTTGTGGCCCGGTGCCATGTGAGTCACCCGGGATACCCGCTCCTCCCGGAGAGCGCTCCGGGCGGCCATAGGAGGGGAGCTTTCCATGGCACAGACACTTACCCGGCGATTCATTGTCAGGCCGCCGTCAGGCTTGTTGACCTGAAACAAGGAAATCGGCCGGGAGCGGGTCTAGGCTTGTATCGCGGCAGGAAGCTGCTTTGTTGTGTATTTGCCAAAGAGGGTGGGCTGTTCGCGATTGCCTGATTGATGACAAACGGGAGATTCAGTTGTGGGCCAGTTCGAAGACCTCAGGAAGCGGATGATTGATTACCAGCTGGCTGCTCGCGGTTTGCATGACGCGGTAGTGCTGGATGCAGTCAATGCGGTTCCGCGTGAGAAATTTGTGCCGCCGGAGCTGGTCGAGTTCGCCTACCACGATTCACCCCTGCCGATCGCGGCACGCCAGACCATTTCGCAACCCTATATCGTGGCGCTGATG
>JAOUDU010000268.1 GCA_029859085.1 Gammaproteobacteria bacterium
TGGAAACTGCTCGGACCGGGTTTTCGATGATTTGATTTCAACCGTGGCACCATAAATATCATTTGCCGGGCGGCGGAGTCACTGCGACGATGTCTCGAGCGGGAGACTGGTGAGGCCGCCTCCCAGGGAGTGCACAATGAAGCAGAAAATCGGGGACTTCGAGTCCGGGCAGGTAGTGCTTGTTACCGCTGGTGCATCCGGCATAGGACGGTGTATCGCCGAGACGTTTCAGGCACACGGCTGCCGGGTGCACGTCTGTGACGTCAATCCCGCGGCGGTGGACGCGTTTCTCGCGGCGAATCCCGCCGCCACCGCCAGTTTGGCCGACGTTTCGGATCCGCAGCAGGTGGAATCACTGTTCAGTGATTTTGCCAACCATTACGATCACCTGGATATCCTGGTAAACAATGCCGGTATCGCCGGGCCGACCGCTGCGGTGGAAGATATCGCGGTGGCGGATTGGGATCGCACGGTCGCGGTTGATCTCAATGGTCAGTTCTACGTGACGCGACTGGCCGTGCCGCTGATAAAAAAGGTGGGGGGTGGCTCCATCATCAATCTATCGTCCAATGCGGGCTTGTTCGGCTGCCCGCTGCGCTCGCCCTATGTCGCGGCCAAGTGGGCAGTTATCGGATTGACCAAAACCTGGGCGATGGAGTTGGGCACCAGCAACATCAGGGTTAATGCCCTGTGCCCGGGCAGCGTCAATGGCGATCGCATCGTGAATGTCATCAAACGCGACGCCGAGGAGCGGGGGATGAGTGCTGAGAGTATTCGCGAGGTATACGCGCGGCAGAGTTCGATGCGGTTGTTTGTCGACGCCCAGGACATAGCCAATATGGCGTTGTTTCTCAGTTCCAACCTGGGAGCATCGATATCCGGACAGGCGATCGGCGTAGACGGCCACACGGAAGGGCTGTCCAACTGGTTGGGTTAATCCGAGTATGGAGCAACAAATGAAAGCAGCATGGTTTGAATCTTTTGGCGCGGCAGCCAGTGTCCTGGTGATCGGGGAGCAACCCGAACCGAAACCGGCAATGGGCGAGGTGCTGGTCAAGCTGGTCACCACCGGGGTTAATCCCTCGGACGTGAAAAAGCGCGCGGGCGCGTTTCCCAACCTGCTGGATGGCGGCTTCGTGATCCCCCATAGCGACGGTGCCGGGGTCATCGAGGCGGTGGGAGAGGGGGTCGATACCGCGCGTATCGGGGAGCGTGTGTTCGTCTACCAGGCCCAGTATGGCCGGCGATTTGGCACTGCGGCAGAATATGTCGCCCTGGATTCGGTGCGGGCACCACGCCTGCCGGACAACGCCTCTTTCGAAGTGGGGGCCTGTATCGGTATCCCGATCATGACGGCGCACCGCTGTGTTTTTGCCGATGGACCGGTAGCAGGGCAGACGCTAGTCGTCACCGGCGGTGCCGGGCGCGTGGGTTATTACGCCATCCAGTGGGCGAAGTCAGCGGGGGCTACAGTGGTTGCCACTGCCAGCAATGCGGACGATGAGGCGACCTGTCGCGCCCTGGGCGCCGACCACGTGGTCAACCATCGCGAGCAGGGCTGGGGCGATGCCCTGCTGGCCTGCACCGGCGGCCACAGGGTGGATCGTGTGGTGGATGTGGAGTTCGGTGCCAACTTGCCGGAGGTGCTCAAGTTCATCCGCACCGGCGGGACGATTGCCACCTATTCATCCACCGTCGTAAAAGAGCCGAAGTTACCGTTCATGCAGATGATGTTTATGGACCTGACCCTGCGTATGGTCATCGTCTATGCCATGCCGGAGGAGGCAAAGATGCAGGCAATTGCCGATACCTGCCGGATGCTGGAGCAGGGCAAATTGCAGCACCGGATAGCCTACGACCTGCCCTTCGAAGAAATGGCGAAGGCCCACGAGTTGATAGAGCGGGGCGGTTTTGGCGGCTGCGTGATCGTTCATACAGGCTGATACGATGTCCAGGTTTCTTTCATTCATCTGCCTGCTGTGCTGCCTGCCGGGTTTTATATTGCCCGGCACTGGCCATGCGAGCACGGCATCGGTAGCCACCCTGGGTGTCGGCAAGACCATTTACACCGGCGGCCTGACGGCGGACGGCGCCATCGAGTATTTCCTTGGTGTGCCGTTTGCGCAACCACCGGTCGGGGAACTGCGCTGGCAGCCCCCGCAACCACTTGCCGCCGAGCCCGGCACTGTTCCCGCATTACATTTCGCGCCGGCCTGCGAGCAGGGGCCTCACATGGTGAAATGGTATCGCGACGTGGTGGCATCGTTTGGCGGCGACCCGGCAACATTTGGCGCACCTGAAGTCAGTGAGGACTGTCTGTACCTGAACATCTGGAAACCCGCCCGGACCGGATCGACCCCGCTGCCCGTGTTGGTATTCATCCATGGTGGCAGTAACAAAGGGGGCTGGTCCTATGAGCCCAACTATATTGGGGAGAACCTCGCGAGGCGCGGGCTCGTGGTCGTTACCATAGCCTATCGGCTCGGTGTTTTCGGCTTCTTTGCACATCCTGAATTGCGGGATGCCAATTTCGCCCTGTTGGACCAGATCGCGGCGCTGCAATGGCTGCGGGACAATATCGCAGCCGCCGGCGGTGATGCCGGCAACGTCACGGTTATGGGCGAATCCGCAGGTGCCAGCGATATCGATTTCCTGCTTGCCTCGCCACCGGCTGCGGGATTGTTCAGGCGGGTAATACACGAAAGTGCAGGCTGGGCGGTGATAGGTCGCACTACCGGTGAAGCCCACCGTTTGCGCGGATCGGAATTACAACAGCGCGTACTCGGTGCGGGCGGTTCCATCGAGCAACTGCGCAAGGTGCCCGCCGATGAGATCCTGCGGGCAGCCGAATCGGTATACGAGGGGCACTCCTTCGATCCCGTTGTCGACGGGAAGACCCTGCCTGTGCCGGTCAAGGATGCGCTGCTGGCTCAGGATTTCCCCGCCGTCGATCTGCTCATTGGCAGCAATGCCGACGAGTGGCTCATGTACCTTGATAAAGACCAGTCTATTGAAGACTGGATGCTCGAGAACCTGGCGCCGGCGCAGATCAAGGCGGTGAAGTCCGTTCTTCCTGCCGATGACGATCCGGCCCAGGTGCAGGATATGCTGATCAGTGCCTACAACTTTGTGTGCCCTTCCATGTACCTGGCGGACCAGGTAAGCCGGCGCGGAGGGCGCAGCTGGTTTTATTATTTTTCGCGGGTAAGGGAGGGCGAGCTGGCGCAGTCGATGGGTGCCTACCATGGCGCCGAACTCCCATACGTATTCAACACCCACGATGACTGGTTGCCTACCGGTGAGGTGGACCGTGAGTTGACAGGGAAAATTATGGATTACTGGGTCAACTTCGCCCGCAGCGGCGATCCCAACGGCCCCGGGCTCTATCCCTGGCCGCGCTTCGACAGAAAGGCGGGTACGGTGCTTAAACTCGACGCGGCCATTAGCGCACAGGCGCATGAAAGCCTCGGCTTGTGCAATATCCTGATGCCGGTGGCGCGTTAACCTTCCCATGAGCCCGGTTAACCATTTTTATCACAACTGGCTTCTGGTCCGGCGTGCCCCGTTGATGGACAGCAAGTTTGGTACTCCAATTGGAAAGCCCTGTTGATGTCCGCGCTGCGCTCCTGTGTCGAGCAATTCTACCTGGAAGTGTTTCCGGTGGACGGTATCGAAGACCAGCTCCTGGGGTTGTCCGACGGCGCCTATATCGGCATCACCTGCTCGCCCAGGCGTGGGCTGGATGAGACCCTCGACCTGGTGGACCGCCTGCACGGGCATGATTTCCACCTGGTTCCACATATAGCCGCGCGACAGGTGCGCGACTCCGCACATTTGCGCGATATCGTCCAGAGGCTGAACGGGCAGGGAGTGCGGGCGCTGTTCATTCCCGGTGGGGATATAGCCCGCCCGGTCGGGGAATTTTCCTCGTCGCTGCTTCTGCTCCGGGAGCTCGCCACTATCGGGCACCAGTTCGAGCATATCGGAGTCGCTGCCTACCCCGAAGGCCACCCGGCCATTTCCAATGAGATCTTGCTGGAGGCGCTGCGGTCCAAGCAGGAACTGGCTACGTATATGGTTACACAAATGTGTTTTGATCCGGCTGTGCTGCTCGGGTGGCTGAAAGCGATGCGTTCCCGGGGAATAACGCTGCCGGCGTGGCTTGGCCTGCCCGGGGTCATGAACCGGATGAAACTGCTGCAAACCTCGTTGCGCATTGGTGTCGGCGAGTCCGCCCGGTTCGCTCGCAAGCAATCAAGCCTGGCCGGCAGGTTGTTGCGCTCGGCAAATTACAGCCCCGACGACCTGGTGGCTGGGCTGGCACCGGGAATGGAAGACGCGGACCTGGGTATCCACGGCTTTTACCTGTTCAGTTTCAACCAGGTAAAGGCCACGGTCGCCTGGCGGGAAGACCTGTTACGGCGACTGGCCTAGCAAGTTTCGATTGATGCTATTGCCTACAGCAGGGTTGGCTTGACCGGGAAAACACTCCCGCCCCTGCGACGCGGGAACCGTTTGGTATGGATGGGAGACAATAAGAATGACTAGCAGGAATTTTTCGCCGACGCTGTCGATTGGTCCCCGGGTCCGTAAATCGCCATTTTTTGAGGCGACCGTGCGGGCCGGGGCCAAGTCGTTCACGATCTACAATCACATGTATATGCCGACGTGTTTTTCTGATCCCGAGTCGGAATACTGGGCCATTGTCGAGGGTGTGACCTTGTGGGATGTGTCCTGCGAGCGACAGGTCGAGATTTGTGGGCCCGATGCCGTCGCCTTTATGCAGATGCTGGTTCCCCGGGACATATCGACCTGCCTGGTCGACCGTTGCCGCTACGTGGTGCTGACCGACAGCGACGGCTGCATCATCAATGATGCGGTGCTGCTGCGCCTCGCGGAGGACCGGTTCTGGCTTTCGCCTGGAGACAGTGATGTCGTACTGTGGGCGCAG
>JAOUDU010000269.1 GCA_029859085.1 Gammaproteobacteria bacterium
CTCCCGCGCCGACCTGGAAGCTGTTCTTGCCGGATATAAAGACGGGCACCACTGCTACACCTGCGGGCCCGATCGCTATATGGCATCGGTCATCGCTGTGGCGCAGAAGCTGGGATGGCCTGAGGAGGCCGTGCACTATGAGTATTTTTCAGTTCCGGCGATGCCGGACTATGAAAACCACGAGTTCCTGCTCAAGCTCGCCCGGTCGGGAAGGGAGGTCCGTGTGCCGGCCCACCTCAGTGCCGCCGAGGCCCTGATAGCCGCCGGCATACCCGTGGATCTCAAATGCTCGGACGGGCTGTGCGGGGTCTGCAAGTGCGAGCTGCTGGCAGGAGAGGTGGAGCACCGCGACCACGTGCTGTCGAAGGCACAGCGACAGCACGCGATGATTTTATGCCAGTCACGGGCGACCTCAGCGGGTGGGGAAGTGGTCGTGAATTTGTGAAGGTACCGCGATGAGCGATTTATCTGCTGTTACAGGCTGGACACAACTGGCGTTGCGCCGGGATATTGTTGTCCGCGGCGTCAAAGTGGGGCTGGTCGTGGGCACGATACTGGCAGTGATAAATCATGGCGACAGGCTGCTGGCCGGGGACGTCGACACGGATATGCTGTTTAAAATCATCCTGACCTACCTGGTGCCCTACAGCGTGTCCACCTGGGCATCAGTGCAGACCGCCAGGGCGGCCAACCCGCCCGATTAGGCGGCTTCCCCTAGCCCGCCCCCTCTGGCTGTTCCTGGTCCACCCGCTCCACGGGTCCGCCCGCCGCCTGCCAGGACGTGAACCCGTCGCGGATATGCGCGATATTGTCAAAGCCCATCTGCTGCAATGTGTCCACGGTGAGCGCCGAACGCCAGCCCGAGGCGCAGTGGAAGATGAATTTCGCGTCCCTGCCGAAGATATCCTTGTAGTAAGGGCTCTGGGGGTCCACCCAGAATTCCACCATTCCGCGCGGGCAGTGAAAACTGCCGGGAATGTAACCTCCTCGCTCGCGTTCCCGCACATCGCGCAGATCGACGATAACGATGTCGGGATCACCCAACAGGGAAATGGCGTCGCTGGCTTCGATTTCCTCGATCCTGGCGCGGGCGTCCGCCACCATCAGGGCGACATTGACTTTCAGGGTTCTGGGCATAGTGACGGGGCTCCGGGTGCCTGGTCGGGTGCGGGTAGTTTAGAGCGGGCTCATCGACAGGCGCCGGCGTATCTCTTCCAGCAGACTGTCCACTTCACGCTGGTTGTAATGACCGCCCTTGTTCACGCCCTCCTCTATCGCCATCCTGGCCAATCCCCATTCGTGGCGCGCCAGGTGCTGCTTCGCCTTGTTGATGCTTACATCGCCGCAACGTGCCTTTTTGGCCAACAATTCAATCATCGAAATCCTCCGTCCAACATACGCTTAACCAGGCGCGACACGTCCAGTATAGCAGCGCTGCACACGGCAGCCTGCCAGGGAGTTATTATTATAATATGACACGCTGCCGGACCTTTAGGATGCCAGGGAAATGACACATAGTCCCGCAGAGAAGGACAGGGTAGCAGCCGGGCGAATGGTGTTACCCGGCGAGGTAGGCCTGCGCCACGTTACAGGCTTTTTCCACCAGCATCGGTGTCATCTGGCGGGCGGTCTCGGTTTCGAACCGTGTATGGACCCAGCCGAGATAAGTAAAACTGCGCGCCAGCAGGAACAGGGGCAGGTAGTCCAGCTGGCTATCCGGCAGGCTGCGATATTCCCGGTAGCCCTGCACCAGGGCGGTGTAGGCATCCTGGTAGTAATCGGCCTCCATCTCGAAGTAAAGGGCGGTCGCCAGCTCGAACAGGTGCCAGCCGAAACCGGCGTCGTCAAAATCGATCAGACGCACCACATCCCCATCCACCATCAGATTTTCTGCGACGAAATCGGCGTGGATCAAACTGTAGCGATCAGCATTGCCCGGATCCGCCGCATACGCTTCCATATCAACGTACACTCGATCCCGCGCCGCGATCAACAGCTGGCGCTGTTCATCCGTCAAAGCCGCCAGTTCCCAGAAAGGCCCCCAGAAAGGCGTGGGCCCCACCAGACCCGCCGCGTCCCAGGCGTGCCGGGTGAAGCCTTCCGGCAGGACCCAGGTAGTTGCCTGGTTGTGCAGCTGCGCCGCCAGGGTGCCGATGGTGTGGTAGGTCTGGCCGATAGATTGGATATCGGCAACCCCCGCCTCGGCGGAGCCCAGTTGGCGGCCCTCCACCCAATGAAATATATCCACCTGGCGCGGCTCGGGTATACCCTCGCCGGTCACCACCGCAAAGGACGAAGCGTCGCGACAGGGTACGATCGCCGGCACCTCGATGCCGTAATCGGACAGGGCATCGATCCATTGCAGCTCGGAGCGCAGTTCATCGTCGCTGTGGTACCCGGCCCGGTGGATACGCACGGCATAGCGGGCACCGTCAGTAGTCGTGGCACAAAAAACCGCATTTTCCCGGTACTTGATCAGGTCAAACTGACTGGCATCGATATCCCAATGGGCGAGTGCCGTCTCCGCCAGGGCCCGCATGCGTTCTGCCTGGGCGTGCTGGTCCAGGGAATAAAAATCACTCATAACCCTCTCCTCACAGCCTGTCGAGGCAGTCGCCCAGGGTTGCCAGCAACTGGTCGGCGTTCTCGCGGTTGAACGGCATGGGCGGGCGCATCTTGAGGACGTTGTCGTGGCGGCCGATGCGGCTGATCAGCACACCCTGCCCGCGCATGTCGTTCACCAGCCGCGCCGCTTCCGCCGTGGCGGGCGTTTTACTCGCGCGGTCCCGCACCAGTTCGACCGCGAAAAACAGGCCCCTGTCGCGCACCTCGCCGATCAGGCTGTGTTTGCCCTGCAGCTGGCGCAGGCGTTCCGCGACATAGGCGCCGGTGGAGACCGCGTTCTCGGGAAGCCTTTCCTCCTCCAGCACATCCAGCACCGCCAGCGCCGCCGCACACGACACCGGGTTACCTCCGAAGGTGTTGAAGTACATGCCCCATTCGCCGAACTCATCGACCAGGTCGGCGCGCGCCACTACCGCGGAAATGGGGTGGCCGTTACCCATCGGTTTGCCGAGGGTGACAATGTCGGGAACCTCGGTGTGCCACTGGTGGGACCACCAGTGGCGTCCCGTGCGGCCGAAGCCGCCCTGCACCTCGTCCGCTATGTAGAGTCCTCCAGCGGCGCGCACATGGGCCAGTGCCCTGGCAAAAAACCCGTCTGGAACATTGACCAGGCCCTCGTTGGTGAATGCCGGGCAGATCAGCAGGCCGGCGAACCCGATACCGTCTGCCTCGAAGGCATCGATGGCGCTCTTTACCGCATTGGCATAGGCGTCGGCCAGCTCAGCGGGAGCTACCCCGGGCAGGCCGTTATAGGAATCCGGCACAGGAAAACTGCGCACCCGGTGGGTGGTCTTTGCCTCCGGCATGAATCCCGTGCCCAGCTCGGACACGGCCTCGGTGTTGCCGTGGTAGGCAAAATCCGTGACGATAATCCCCTGGCCACCGGTATGGTGGCGCGCCATGCGCAGGGCAACCTCGTTGGCCTCGCTGCCGGTACAGGCGAACATCGCCATACTGAGTGAAGGATCGAACTTTGCCGTCAGGCGCTCCGCGTAATTCACCACATTGTCGTGCAGGTAGCGCGTATGGGTGTTCAGCGTTGCCGCCTGCCGCGCGATCGCCTCGACCACCCGGGGGTGGCAGTGGCCGACATGGGGAACATTGTTGTAGACGTCCAGGTACCTGCGCCCGTCGGCATCCCATACCCAGACGCCCTCACCGCGCACGAGGTGCAGGGGCTCCTCATAGAACAGCGGCGAGTGGCGGCCCAGTACACGGAAGCGCCGCGCCAGCAGTTCCCTGTCAGCATTATCCATAGAAACCATCCATCACCACCTGGCTTTCCGGCAACGTCGAGCCGCCATCGACCACGATGGTCTGGCCGGTGATATAGCCGGCCTCGCGGGAGGCCAGGAACAGCATGGTATTGGCAATATCCTCCGGCGTACCCAGGTGGCCCTGGGGGATGCACTGGGCCATGGCATTGAGCTGTTCCTCGTCCCCCAGGGCCGACATGGCCTGGGTGAGAATATAGCCCGGCTCCACGCCATTGACGGTAATATTCTCCCGCGCATACTCCAGCGCGGCAGTACGGATGAAGCCGTTCATGCCGCCCTTGGACATGGCGTAATGGGCAGTACCGGGCATCGCCACCCGCGGCCCGGTAACCGACGAGGTGAAGATAAGACGGCCGCCTCCCTGCTTGCGAAAATGCGGCACGCAGGCCTGGGTCAGCCAGACCGCCGCCTTCATGTTGACCGCCAGGGTCTGCTCCATGACCTCGTCGGTCAGCTCCTCGACTGTGTGCAGGGGATAGATCGCCGCATTGTGGATACCGATATCGACTCGCCCGAAGTGGGCCAGCGTCTCTGTCACCACCCGCTCCACCTCGCTGCGCTTGCCCACATCGCACTGGATGAGGATAGCCTGGCCGCCGGTCGCAGCTATGTCGTCCACGGTTGCCTGGCCGTTGCCGGCGGAGCGGGTAGCCACCACGATGCCGGCCCCGGCCCTGGCAAATACACTGGCGATACCCTGCCCTATACCCTGTCCCGCACCCGTGACGATAGCGACTTTACCTGTCAGGTCTCCAAGCATTGTCCTGCTCCTGTATGCTGTCAGTTAGAGTAAGAGAACGGCGACCGGAAACGCTATCCTCCAAAAGGATGATCGGCCAGGCGCAGGCGCTAGTAACCGCTGACCCAGTCGGGAAGAATGACCCCGTTCTCCTCCCGGTACTGCTGCCACTTGCGCAACAGTGATTCAAGGCGTTGTGGCTCGTCGCGCGCCCGGTCATTGGTCTCGCCGGGATCCTGCGCGACGTTATATAACTCTGCCTGCCCGCTGGCATAGGGCGGCGGCATCACCAGCAGCTTCCAGTCGCC
>JAOUDU010000270.1 GCA_029859085.1 Gammaproteobacteria bacterium
TCCAGCACATTTTCGGTACGGTAATTGATCACGTGGTGATAACCGTGGGCGAGGGCCAGCGCGGCCTTCTCCGGGGAGCCCACGGTGCCGATGACCTTCGCGCCGATGCTGTTGGCCCACTGGCCGAATACCAGCCCCACCCCGCCGGCGGCGGCGTGGAACAGGCAGGTTTCACCCGACTGCAGGGGGTAGGTGCGCTGCAACAGGTATTCGGTGGTCTGGCCCTTCAGCATTACCGCCGCGGCCTGCTCGAAATCAATACCCTCCGGGATCCTCACCAGTCGCGCCGCAGGCAGGTTGAGTGCCTCGGCATAGGCGCCAAAGCCGGCGGAGCAATAGGCCACCCTGTCTCCCACCGCGAGGTCGACGCCCTCGCCAACCGCCTCGACCACACCCGCGCCCTCCAGGCCGATCCCGGTGGGAAGGGGCAGCGGGTAGGTGCCGCTGCGGTGATAGGTGTCGATGAAATTGAGCCCGATCGCGCGGTTCGCCACCGTTACCATGCCCTGCCCCGGCGCGTCCAGCGCCACATCTTCCAGCACCATTACGTCCGGCCCGCCGGTCTTGTGTATCTTTACAGCCTTTACCATCTGTCCCGCTCCCTGCATGCTTGCTGAATACCAGGCGCCCAAATGCGCGATTGTTCCCCTGCCCGAGGGGCTAGTGTACCTTGTCACCCCCTTTGTTACATTCTGCGACTCGCGAAAAGGAAGTATTGGCGTGCTGGAACAACTGCAACTGGACAGGCGATTACAGCTCGCACTGGACGCACTGTCTTTCGATACCACGACCGAGGTCCAGGACCAGGTCATACCCGCCGCGCTCGCCGGGGACGACCTGGTGGTCAGCGCGGAAACCGGCAGCGGGAAAACCCTCGCCTACCTGGTACCGATGGTCCAGCGCCTGCTGGCGCTGGATGCACCCCGGGAGGACGGGCCACTGGGACTGATCCTGGTGCCGACCCGGGAACTCGCCCGGCAGGTGCTGAAGCAGTGCCGCGCGCTGCTGGCGAAAACACCGCTGCAGGTCTACGGCATCACCGGGGGCGCGGATTTCCGCTACCAGCAGTCCCTGTTCCGCAAGAACCCCGAGATCATCGTCGCCACCCCCGGACGGCTGCTGGAGCACTGCGAGCGCAGGAGCACCCGCCTGGATCACCTGCAGGTGCTGGTGCTGGACGAGGCGGATCGCATGCTGGATATGGGCTTCCGCGACGATGTGCTGAAAATCAACGACTACTGCGCCGGCGAGCGCCAGGCCATCATGGTGTCGGCGACCATGAGCCACCGCGAGCTGGGCACTATCAGCAACTCCCTGCTCCGCTCGCCCCGGACCATCGCGGTAGGCGCCGCGCGCCAGCCCCACAGCACCATCGTCCACCAGGTGGTGCTGGCGGACTCCCAGGAGCACAAGGACAAGCTGCTGGCCGCCCTGCTCGGGCAGGGGGAATTCCAGCGGGTCCTGGTGTTCGGCAACAAGCGCAGTACCGCGGTGCGGCTGGCGGGCCTGCTGAAGTACCACAAACTGCGCTGCGCCTGCCTGCACGGCGAGATGACCACGGAGGAGCGCAGGGAGGTGATGATCCGCTTCAACGACGGCAAGATCAGTATTCTATGCGCCAGCGATGTCGCCGCCCGGGGTATCGATGTGAAGGATATCGACCTGGTGATCAATTACGACCTGCCCCACAGCGGCGATGACTACCTGCACCGCACCGGCCGCACCGGACGGGCCGGCGCCGGCGGCCTGGCCCTGTCGCTGGTGACGTCCACCGACTGGAACCTGATGATCAGCATCGAGCGCTACCTCAAGCTCGGCTTCGAGCGGCGCAGCGTGCCGGGGCTGAAAGCGCGATACAACGGGCCCAAGAAGCAGAAGGCCTCGGGCAAGGCCGCCGGCGGCAAGAAAAAGAAGGGGCCGAAATCCGCCGAAGCCAAAAGCAAATCGCGCAAGCGCAACCAGAAAAACATCGGCAAACCCGCACGCGCGGCGACGGCGCCCAATGACGGCTTCGCGCCCCTGATGAAGAAAAAACCCGCCGGCTGATGCGAACCTTTTTTGGGCTGGAGCTGCCGGCCGACGTCGCGGTGCAGGTGGCCGACTGGCGCGACCGCCAGCCGGGGGTCACCGGGCGCGCGGTACCGCCTGCCAATTTCCACATCACCCTGGCCTTTATCGGCGAGATCGCGCCGGGACCGCTGGAGCGCCTGTGCCAGGCGGTGGACGACTGGCTGGAACAGGGACGGGTCGGCACCGGGGAACTGCTGCTGGACCGCACCGGCTACTGGCCCAGGCCCGGCATCTACTGGCTGGGGCCCGGCAACTGGCCTGAGCCCCTGTCGCAAATGGCCCGAAAGCTGCGCCACCTTGCCACCAGCGCCGGCGCCCGGCGCGACCGCAATCCGTTCCAGCCCCATATCACCCTCTACCGCAATTGCAGTACTCCCCCCGCTGCGCCGGCGACGCTGCCCTCCATCCCGCTGCGATACCGGGATCTCACGCTGTTCGAATCGAGACAGGGTAGGAGCGGGGTCAGCTATCACCCGCTGCAACAGTGGGAGTTGCCGCCACCGGTTCCGCGCAAGCCATAATTTCCGTGTTGCGCCGGCATTGGGTTAGAATCGCGCTCCCGACCGACACCGGAATCACCCGACCATGTCCAATCCCCTGCTGGAACAACACGAGCTGCCGCCTTTTTCCCGCATCACCCCGGCGCACGTGGAACCCGCCATCACACAGCTGATCGGGCGCAACAAGCAGGCGACCCTGGACATCCTGGCGGGGAACGCCAACTTCAGCTGGGCCAACCTGTGGCAGCCGATCGAACAGATGGAGAACGAGCTCGCCCAGGCCTGGTCGCCGGTGTCACACCTGAACGGCGTCGCCAACAACGAGGAGCTGCGCGGCGCCTACAACACCTGCCTGCCGCTGCTGTCGGAGTACGCCACCTGGAGCGGCCAGAACAGCGCGCTGTACGAGGCCTATCGCCAGATTGCCGAGGGCGCGGAATTCGAGTCCCTCGATGGCGCCCAGCGCCAGGCCGTCAACAATGTGCTGCGGGATTTTCGCCTTGCGGGCGTGGCCCTGCCCGAGGAACAAAAGCAACAGTACGCCGGATTGCGCAAGCGGCTGTCCGAGCTCGGCAGCCAGTTCAGCGACAATGTACTGGACGCCACCAACGCCTGGAGCAAGCAGGTCAGCGAGGAGCAGTTGGCGGGACTGCCCGCGACAGCGCTGGCCAATGCCCGGCAGGCGGCGCGGCAGGCAGGCCTCGAGGGTTGCCTGATCACCCTGGAGTTCCCGTCTTTTTACCCGGTCCTGGCCTACTGCCAGGACGCGGCATTGCGCGAAGAGGTGTACCGGGCCAACACTACCCGGGCCTCCGCCGAGGGGCCCCACGCCGGCCGCTGGGACAATACCGCGATTATCGAGGAGACCCTCAACCTGCGCCGGGAACTGGCGCAACTGCTGGGCTTCGCCAATTACGCCGAACTGTCCCTGGCCACGAAGATGGCGGAAACCCCGGCCCAGGTGCGGGAATTCCTGGAACAGTTATCCCGGCAGTCCCTGCCCCAGGCGCAGGCGGAGTGGAAGGAGCTGCAGGCATTCGCGCGCGAGGAGTTCGGCGCCGCAACCGTCAACGCCTGGGATGTGAGTTTCTACAGCGAGAAACTGCGGGAGCGCCGCTACCAGGTCTCCCAGGAAGATATCCGTCCCTACCTGCCGATCAGCCGGGTGCTGCCGGGCCTGTTCGCAGTGGTTGAACGCCTCTACGGGGTGACCGTGCGCGAAGCGAGCGGCTTTGACAGCTACCACCCCGATGCCCGCCTGTTCGAACTGGTGCAGGACGGGGCGGTGATCGCCCGCTTTTACCTGGACCTGTACGCGCGGGCGCAGAAGCGCGGCGGTGCCTGGATGGACAACTGCCGCGACCGGCGCATGGCGGGACAGACACTGCAGGTTCCCGTAGCCTACCTGGTCTGCAATTTCACGCCCCCGGTGGGGGACACCCCCGCCCTGCTCACCCATGCCGAACTGACCACCCTGTTCCATGAATTCGGCCACGGCCTGCACCATATGCTGACCCGGCAAACCGTGGCATCCGTGTCGGGCATCAACGGTGTCGCCTGGGACGCGGTGGAACTGCCCAGCCAGTTCCTGGAAAACTGGTGCTGGGAGCGGGAGGCGCTGGCGCTGATCTCGGGCCACCACGAGACCGGCGAGCCCCTGCCGGTGGCGCTGCTTGACAAGCTGCTGGCCGCCCGCAACTTCCAGTCCGCGATGCTGATGGCGCGCCAGCTGGAACTCGCCCTGTTCGACCTGCGCCTGCACAGCGAGTGGGACCCCGCCGGCGGTGTGTCGGTGCAGGAATTGCTGGACCAGGTTCGCAGTGAGGTCGCGGTAGTCATACCGCCGGCTTTCAACCGCTTGCAGCACAGTTTTTCCCACATCTTCGCCGGCGGTTACGCGGCGGGTTATTACAGTTACAAGTGGGCGGAGGTCCTGTCCGCGGATGCATTCTCGCGCTTCGAGGAGGAAGGTATTTTCAATCGCGAGACCGGGCGCGCCTTCAGGACGCATATACTCGAAGCCGGTGGATCGCAGGACGCGATGGAGTTATTCATCGCGTTCCGCGGGCGCGAGCCCAGTATCGAACCGCTGCTGCGCCACAGCGGCATCACCGGCGCCGCGGCGGCCTGAGCAACTTACGACCAGTCAACCGGGCTGCCAGGTGGCGCAGCCTTTCTGGCCGGGACCGGAGGCGACGCAGAGCTCGATCTCCCGCAGGTCATCGCCTTCTGACGCTGCCACCAGGCCCCGCAACAGGTAACGGGAAAACTCCTCCACAGTGGCGTTGCGGATGGGCAGCACCAGGGTATCG
>JAOUDU010000272.1 GCA_029859085.1 Gammaproteobacteria bacterium
CTATTCGCCCCGGAAGGCGCTGGCCACCAGGTATACCTCCCGGGACCGGGGCCGGGAGGCTTTGGGCTTGCGGGTCAGGACCTTGCCAAACGACTCTTTCGCGGCCCGGAACAGGTCATCAAACCCCTCTCCCTGGAACACTTTGGTGACAAAGGCGCCACCCGGCGCCAGCACCCGCACCGCCATATCAAGCGCCAGTTCCACCAGGTATATAGACCGCGGTTGGTCCACCGCGTTCACCCCGCTCATATTGGGAGCCATGTCGGAAATCACCAGGTCCACCCGGGTATCGCCAACGATGTCCAGGATTTGCCCAAATACCTCGTCGCTGGTGAAATCCCCCTCGATGAATTCCACCCCCGCAAGGTTGTCCATGGGCAGGATATCCGAGGCGATGACCCGGCCGCCATGGCCCACCAGCGCCACCGCCACCTGGGACCAGCCACCGGGCGCGCTGCCCAGGTCCAGCACGGTCATACCGGGCCTGATCAGCCGATCGCGCTCCTGGATCTCCAGCAGTTTGTAGCAGGCGCGGGAGCGGTAGCCCTCGCGCTGGGCCTGCTGGACATAGGGATCTTCCCTGTGCTCTTTCAACCAGGCCTTGCTGGAGGATTTCTTTTTCGCCATTGTCGGTCAGTTTCGCCAGTCAGTTTCGGATCGCAAGCCGAGTGTGTAGAATGCACGCCCCCGGTTGGCTGGAGCACCAGGGGCTAATTGTACCTTGGATTGATTATGAGCAAGAAAACGAATCAGGACATCAAGCAACTGCGCGCCGTCGGCCACAAGCTGAAACCGGTGGTCACGATTGCCGGCAATGGCCTCACCGATGGCGTTTGCGCCGAACTGGAGCGCGCGCTGGGCGATCACGAGCTGATCAAGGTCAAGCTCGCGGCCGGCTCCCGGGAGACCCGCGCGGCGCTGGCGCGGGAGATCTGCGACCGCACCAGGGCCGAACTGGTGCAGGCCATAGGCAACGTCGTGGTTATCCTGCGCCGCTCCGCCAGGCCCGATCCCCGCCTGTCCAACCTGATCCGGGCCCTGTAGGGTTCAGCGCGGCACGACGCTCGCTTCTCACAGGCAGCGGCAGTCCGCTACACTGGCCGCTCCACTTCACCGGGACGCTCACAGGATGGGAGAAATACTGGAATTTCCCTCGCGCCAGGCCCAGGGCCTGGCCTTCCTCGACCGGGAGCTGCGGGCGCTGCTCCAGGCCCGCGGCGCCGACCAGCGGCTGATCGATTTCGCGGTAAGCCAGCTGACCCGCACCTACGCCCAGCTGAGCGAGTCGGAACAGTACAGCTTCAGTGTGGAATTGCCCGGTTCAATCGATGCCGCCGACCGGGACGCCCTCTACCGGCAGATCAACACGGGCCTGGAGGGCATCCGCAAGGAAAATCACGCGCTGATGGTCCAGCTGGTTGCCCGGCTGGTCCTGGCGGAGCTGCGCCTGTTCCAGCACGAACGGGTGGAGTGAAGCCTCAGCCCAGCACCGCGGCCAGGTGGTAGATCGCCAGCGCCGCCGCATAGGCCAGCAACAGGTAGCCGACGAACATCTTCAGCGCCAGGGCGCCGGAACCGCTCTCCTTTGACAGGATCGCCACGGTGGACACGCACTGCAGGGCGATGGCAAAAAACACCAGCAGCGCCAGGCCGGAGCCGATATGCAGGTCGCTGGACTGGATATGCTGTACCAGCGGCGTGATGTTGTCATCCGCCGCCTCGATACCGAATATGGTCCCGAGGGTGCCGACGAACACTTCCCGCGCCAGGAACGAGGTGAGGATCGCCACCGCGTAGCGCCAGTCCAGCCCCAGCGGCGCAAACAGCGGTTCCACCACCCGGCCCAGGTAACCCAGCCAGGAGGCGCCCAGATCCGTGCCATAGTTGGGGAAATAGCCCAGCACCCAGATAACCACCGTCACCGTAAAAATGATCTTGCCGGCCTTGGTGACGAAATGCTTCGAGCGGCTCCAGGAATTGCGCAGCAGCGGCACCAGGCCCGGCACCCGGTAGGGCGGCAACTCCAGCACAAAGGGCAGGTCGGTGTAGTGGTCCTTGCTGGTGCGGGAAATCAATCCCGTCACCAGCAGGGCGCAGAGCATGCCAAAGAAATAGATACCGAACATCGCCAGGCCCTGCCAACCCACCAGCCCGCCGAACGCAGTGCCCGCGGGAATGAACGCGGCGATCAGCAGCGTGTACACCGGCAGCCGCGCGGAACAGGGCATCAGCGGGATAGCCATATAGGTCAGCAGGCGCTTGCGTGGCGAGTCGATGGCGCGGGCGGCGTAGATGCCGGGAATGGCGCAGGCCACCCCCGACAACATCGGGATGAAGCTCTTGCCGGTGAGCCCGAACAGGCGCAGGGGCTTGTGGCAGATCAGCGCTGCCCGGGCCATGTAACCCGAATCCTCCAGCAGGCCGATGACAAAGGTCAGCACGAAGATCTGGGGCACGAACACCAGGAAGGCGCCGATACCGCCAAACAGCGCGTCCGAGGTGAAATCCCGGGCCACGTGGTTGCCGATCAGCGGCACCACCCAATCGGCCATCGCGGTAATGGCGCCCTGCACCGCGTCCATGGCCGGCGCCGACCAGGTAAAAATGGACTGGAACAACAGGTACATGATCGCGAAAAAGGAGATGCCACCGGTGACGGAATGAAGAAAAAAACTGTCCAGCCGGGTCTGGGTACGCACCAGCACATCGCCCTTGGGTCCGTAGCGACGCGCCAGCTGGTGCGCGGTACCCCGCAGCAACACGTCGGGCGCGTCCAGCAGGTGGGCGCGCGAGGGCTGCACCGCCGCGGTACGGACGGCGCTCACATGGCGGATGACCGCGTCGGCGCCCTTGCCGGTGCGGGCGGACACCGGCAATACCGGCGTGTGCAGAGCGGCCCCCAGTTCCGCCACGTCCAGCGACAGGCCGTGGTTGTCCAGCACGTCGATCATATTGGCCAGCACCGTCACCGGCTTGTGCTGGCGCTCGCAATCGCGGATCACCTGCAGGGTGAAATACAGGCTCTTCTCCAGCCGCGTGGCGTCGATGAGGCACAGCACCTGCTCCACTTCGGGGTCCTGGAGGGCCAGGTGGAACTGGTCCACCGCCACCTTCTCCTCCGCCGAGATGGCCTGCAGTGAATAAGTGCCGGGAAAATCCACCAGCACCGTGTCCGGCAGGTCGCGCATTTTCCCCATGCCCACATCGACAGTGATACCGGGGAAATTAGCCACCTTGTGGTGCAGGCCGGTCAGGCGGTTGAACAACAGGCTCTTGCCGGAGTTGGGGCTGCCAATGAGGATGATCTTAGCCATCGGGGCCCAGCACGCGGACCTGGATATGGTCGGCCACTTCCTCGTCGAGGGAGAAGATCGTATTGCTGACGCGGTAGACCTTGGGCGCACCGAAGGCCACTGACAGCAGACAGGCCACGGTTTCCCCCGGGTGAAAGCCGAACTCCATCATCCGGGTCCGGTAGTTTTCCGGCAGCACCTCGTCGTACCCCAGGATCTCGCAGCGATCACCGGCTTTCAGGGCCCACAGGGAGAGATTCATTGCTAGTGCTCCAACCATCTCTTTTGGATACCGTCATCATGCCAGTTGGATGGGCGCGAACCCGGGAAGCGCCATAGTACTCTAAATGAGAATTATTTGCATAGAGAAGCCATGCTGTGTCCGGGGCCATCTCCCGCTCAGATATGCTGGACCCGGTCGATCTCGTACTCGATATCCCCGCCGGGGGCCTTTACCACCACCACGTCACCCTCTTCCTTGCCGATCAGGGCGCGGGCTATCGGCGAGCCGATTGAAATCAGGTTCCTTTTCACGTCCGCCTCGTCCTCGCCGACGATGCGATAGGTCACAGTCTCATCCGTCTCCAGGTTGAGCAGGTCGATGGTGGTGCCGAAGATCACCTTGCCGGTGCGCGGTATCGCGGTCACATCGATGACCTGGGCGCCGGCCAGCTTGCCCTCGATCTCCATGATCCGGCCCTCCATGAAGCTCTGCTGCTCCCGGGCCGCGTGGTACTCGGCGTTCTCTTTCAGGTCGCCATGCGCCCTCGCCTCGGCGATGGCCTGGGTGACCCTGGGCCGCTCGACCCGCTTCAGGCGATCGAGCTCTTCCCGCAGGCTGGCTTCGCCGGACACGGTCATTGGAAACTTGGTCATGCCACTATGCTCCTGTGCAGATCCTGCAGGCGCCGCACTTTCTGGTCTCCCTCCTGTTTCAGCGCCATGCAAACCGCCTCCGCCGCCGCCAGGGTCGTGGTATAAAACACCCGGTGGGCTTCCGCGGTGGCGCGGATGGCGGCCGAATCAGCGATGGCCCGCCGCCCCTCGGTGGAGTTGATAATCATATCCGCCTCGTCGTTCTTGATCATATCCACGATATGGGGCCGCCCTTCCAGTACCTTGTTCACCCGGCGCACGGTCATGCCCGCCTGTTCCAGCGCGTCGGCAGTGCCCGCGGTGGCCGCCAGGGAAAAGCCCAGGTCGACCAGGTCGCGGGCGACTTTCACCACCCCGGGCTTGTCCACGTCGCGCACGCTGATCAGCACGGTGCCGCTGGTGGGAGGCGCCTGCCCAGCGGCCAGCTGGGCCTTGGCAAAGGCGCTGGCAAAGGTGTCGCCGGTACCCATCACCTCGCCGGTGGAGCGCATCTCCGGCCCGAGGATCGGGTCCACCCCGGGAAACTTGTTGAACGGCAGCACCGCTTCCTTGACACTGAAATACGGCGGCACCACCTCCCGGGTGAAGCCCTGGGACTCGAGGCTCTGCCCCACCATGCAGCGGGCGGCCACCTTGGCCAGGGACACGCCGATACACTTGGAGACGAAAGGCACGGTGCGG
>JAOUDU010000271.1 GCA_029859085.1 Gammaproteobacteria bacterium
ACCGGATGGTACTGCTGCTGATAGCAGGTATCCCGGTAACCATGATTCTCGGTGCCACCTGGCTCTGGTATTTTGTCGTGCGCGGTGACCTCGACGTTGTGGGAACGCTGGGCACCGCCAACCGGGGGATGCTGGTACAACCGCCCAGGCAGATCGCGGAGGTGGATGTCCTGGAGCCCAACGGATCTGAATTCCGCTACCTGAACCTGGAGCCGAAGTGGACCATGGTGATTCCCGGGCAGGCTGGCCACTGTGATACCATCTGCGAAAACGCGCTCTACCAGACCAGGCAGATTCATATAGCGCTGGGCAAGGAATACAACCGCCTGAGGCGCTTCTATGTGAGCGAAACCGGGCCCGACAGCACCCGGCTTGATGTGCGGGAGCTGAGTGACAAGCGCCCCGTCCCCGCCACATTCGCGAGCTTCCTGGCCCAGGAGCATCGCGGCCTGCGTCCGCTCGTAGTCGACACTGGCGGGATGGATGCCCTTTTTGCTGAATACAGGACCGATCCCGGCAGCTGGTACCTGGTCGATCCATCGGGTTGGATCATGATGCGATACAACAATGATATTTCCTATAAGGAAGTGATGGCCGACCTCAAGTTCCTTCTGAAGAATTCCGGGGATTGACGGGACTATGACGGCAACCGGAAATTCAGCCTCCGTCACCTGGCGGGATTACAAGGAGCTTACCAAGCCGAATGTGGTGTTGCTGATGATTCTGACGGCGGCCATCGGCATGTTCATGGCGGTACCCGGGATGGTGCCGATCGATATCCTGGTGTTCGGAAACCTGGGTATAGCACTTTGCGCAGGGTCGGCGGCGACGATCAACCACCTGGTTGACCAGCGCATAGACCGGCAGATGGCCCGCACCCACAAGCGGCCGGTTGCCCAGGGCCGGGTTGGCACGCGCCAGGCCGCCCTTTTTGCCGCGGTTATCGGCGGCCTGGGTATGGCCATTCTGTTCACACTTGTAAATGCCCTCACGGCGTGGCTGACCGTTGCCTCCCTGCTGGGTTACGCGGTGGTCTATACGATGTTCCTGAAGCGGGCGACCCCGCAGAATATCGTGATAGGCGGCCTGGCCGGCGCCGCGCCGCCGTTATTGGGCTGGACCGCCGTGACCGGGCATGTTGATGGCCATGGCCTGCTGCTGGCCCTGATTATATTTGCCTGGACCCCGCCCCATTTCTGGTCCCTGGCTATCCACCGGCGGGAGGAGTACGCGGCCGTGGATATCCCGATGCTGCCGGTGACCCACGGGGTCGCATTTACCAAATTACATATCCTGCTGTACACGGTGATCATGTTCCTTATCACCCTGCTGCCCTTTGCGACGCGCCTCAGTGGTCCCCTGTACCTGCTGGGGGCGGTTGTGCTGGGGGCAGGGTTCCTTTACTGGGCGGTTGAGCTGTTGCGCGACAAGAACCCCAACGCGCCCATGGAGACCTTCAAGTACTCCATCATCTACCTCATGGCGTTGTTTATTATCATGCTCGTTGATCACTACCTGTTTCCGGTGAGTACCCTGTGACCAAACCCGGCACACACACGGCGCGGCAGTCCCGCGGTATAAAACTGACCGTGCTGGCGCTGGCGGTCTTCATCGCCATCATCCTGGCCGGTTTTATCCACCGTATTCAAATGCCGAGAATACTCACAACAGAGGAAATGAAGATAAATGGCCTTTATCTTCTGAAAACCCCCAGGAATTTCGGCGAGATAAACCTGGTGGATCACCATGGCGCTGCCTTCACCAACGCGCGCCTGCAGGGCAAGTGGACCCTGGTATTTTTTGGTTTTACCTATTGTCCCGATGTGTGCCCGACCACCATGAGCTTTCTCAACGGGCTGATGGGCCAGCTGGAGGGAACCGAGGCAGGTGACACCCAGGTGGTCATGGTGACCGTGGACCCGGCCCGCGACACGGTCGAACAGCTCGCGGGTTATGTGCCCTACTTCAATCCCGCTTTTATCGGGGTGACGGGGGAGTTTCTCGACATACACCGCTTTGCCACCGCACTGAATACACCGTTCCGCAAGGTCGTCGGTGAGGGAGACAACTACCAGGTCGATCACAGCGCCAATGTTGTGCTGATAAATCCCCGCGGCGATTACCACGGCTTTTTCAAGGCGCCGCTGGATATGGCCAAGATGAAGCTGACCTACCGGTCGGCACGGGCGATGTGGGACCTGCAACAGGACTAGGTTACCTATGAGCGCAACCCAAACCCCGATCGTGCTGGTTGATGGCTCCTCCTATCTCTATCGCGCCTTCCATGCACTGCCTCCCCTGACCAATTCCGCGGGCCAGGCGACCGGTGCAGTAAAGGGAGTGATCAGCATGATCCGCCGGCTGCACAAGGATTATCCGGGCAGCCCGGTGGCGGTGGTGTTTGACGCCAAGGGCAAAACCTTCCGGGACGACATGTTTCCCGAATACAAGGCCCAGCGGCCGCCGATGCCGGACGAGTTGCGGGAGCAGATCGAGCCGATTCACGCCATCGTCAGGGCGATGGGGTTGCCGCTGTTGTGCGTGGACGGCGTGGAGGCGGACGATGTGATCGGTACCCTCGCCCGCCAGGCCGCCGCGCAGGGCCGCCCGGTGGTTATTTCCACCGGTGACAAGGACATGGCCCAGCTGGTGGACAATAACATCACCCTGGTCAATACCATGACAGACACCGTGCTGGATGTGGCCGGGGTGGAACAGAAGTTCGGGATTCCGCCCCACCTGGTGATCGACCTGCTGGCCCTGATGGGCGACAAGTCGGACAACATCCCGGGGGTGCCCGGCGTGGGGGAGAAGACCGCGCTGGGTTTGCTGCAGGGCCTGGGGGGACTGGACGCAATCTACGCAGGGCTGGATAAAGTGGCCGCTCTGCCTTTTCGCGGGGCCAAAACCATGGCTGCGAAACTGGAGGCGGAAAAGGATAAGGCCTATATGTCCTACGCCCTCGCCACGATCAAGACCGATGTGGCCCTGGAGCTGACCCCGGAGCAACTGCACAATGCGGAACCCGACCGCGAACAGCTGGTCCAGTGGTACACCCGCATGGAATTCAGGTCCTGGCTGGAGGAGTTACTCGCGGCGGGCGATGAACCCGAGCTGGTGGAGGCCATGGCGGTGGACTATGAGACCGTCACCAGCCAGCGGGAACTGGACGACTGGCTGGAACGGTTGCGTTCAGCGGAGCTGTTCGCCTTCGATACTGAAACTACGGGCCTCGACTACATGGAGGCGCGGATCGTGGGCGTCTCTTTCGCGGTGGAGCCGGGCCGGGCAGCCTATGTCCCCCTCGCCCATGACTACCTGGGCGCGCCGGCGCAGCTGGACCGGGAGGCGGTACTGGCCCGGCTGAAGCCGCTGCTGGAGGACGAGGGCAGGGCCAAGGTGGGCCAGAACCTCAAGTACGATGCCAGTGTGCTGGCAAACCACGGCATTGCTCTCCGGGGTATCCGTTTCGACACCATGCTGGAGTCCTATGTACTGGACTCCACCGCCACCCGCCACGACATGGATAGCCTGGCCCTGAAATACCTGGGCCATAAAACCATTCATTTTGAAGACATCGCCGGCAAGGGTGCCAGGCAGCTGACCTTTAACCAGATCAAGCTGGAGCAGGCGGGGCCCTACGCGGCGGAGGACGCGGATATCACCCTGCGCCTGCACCGGGCGCTGTGGCCCCGGCTGGCTGAGCAGCCCGGGCCCGCTTCGGTATTCAGCGACATCGAGATCCCGCTGGTGCCGTTGCTGTCGCGGCTCGAGCGCCAGGGAGCATTGATTTCCCGCGAGTTGCTCGCCGCCCAGAGCGCGGAGCTGGGGGTGCGGCTGGCGGAGCTGGAGGGCCGGGCCCATGAACTGGCGGGCCAGCAGTTCAACCTCGGCTCGCCCAAGCAGCTCGGAGAGATCCTGTTCGACAAGCTGGGTTTGCCGGTCATCAAGAAAACCCCGAAGGGCGCGCCCTCCACCGCGGAAGAAGTACTGGCGGAGCTCGCCCTGGACTATCCACTGCCCCATTTATTGCTCGAACACCGCAGCCTCAGCAAGCTGAAGTCCACCTATACGGACAAGCTGCCGGAAATGATCAACCCCCGCACCGGCCGCGTGCATACCTCCTATCACCAGGCGGTGGCGGCCACCGGGCGCCTCTCATCATCCGACCCGAATTTGCAGAATATCCCGATCCGGACCGAGGAGGGGAGACGTATCCGCCAGGCCTTCATCGCCCCGGAGGGGTACCGGATCGTGGCGGCGGACTATTCCCAGATCGAACTGCGGATCATGGCGCATCTCTCCGCGGACACGGGCCTGCTGAAGGCGTTCAGGGAGGGGCGGGATGTGCACCGGGCGACCGCCGCCGAAGTATTCGAGGTCGACCTGGACGAAGTATCCGGCGACCAGCGACGCAAGGCCAAGGCGATTAATTTCGGCCTGATATACGGCATGTCTGCCTTCGGCCTTGCCCGCCAGTTGCACCTGGGCCGCAAGGAGGCCCAGCAGTACATCGACCGCTATTTTGAGCGCTACCCAGGCGTGCAGCAGTATATGGATCGCACCCGGGAGCTGGCGCGGGAGCAGGGTTATGTGGAAACCCTGTTCGGACGCAGGCTGCACCTGCCCCAGATCAACGCCCGCAATAAAATGCTGGCACAGGCGGCGGAGCGCACGGCTATCAACGCCCCCATGCAGGGCACCGCCGCGGATATCATCAAGCGGGCCATGCTGGCGGTAGACGCCTGGCTGCAGGCCGATGCGCCCCGCGCCAGGATGATCATGCAGGTCCACGACGAACTGGTGTTCGAGGTGGCAGCGGACGAGGTGGGGGCCGTGAGCGAGACCAT
>JAOUDU010000274.1 GCA_029859085.1 Gammaproteobacteria bacterium
TGATTGATAATGACCTGGATGAATCCCTTCTCAGTGGCGAGTACCGGCGGAGAGATCAATAGGGTTGCCGCTGCGGCGATCACCAGGCGCCATGCGACTGTGTGAAGTGGCATATACGCTTTCCCAGATAATGTTTATCAGCAAGCCTACTATGAAACCTTGCCTCGGACACGATGTTTTGGCACCGGCCCGTTACCGACAGATTAACCAAATGCCCTGGGTTGGGCGCTGCACGGGTGGGTCTCGACCGACCGGAAAGGCGTAATCTGACTCCACTTCGAGACTTGTCTGTAATGATATTCTGCGTGTGATTTACACGTTCAGTGTAAAAAAATGAGGTAACTTGTCTGTGCAACCATTAATGTATAAATAACTGAAGTCTTTGGGTTTTCATGATCCTGCTCTGGGGGATATTTTGAAATATATTGCTGTTGGATTGACGCTACTATCAGTTGCACTGACCTTGTCGGCAGCCGAAGACTTGCCCCTGGTCACGACTGCCGGGTTTAAGGACTGTGTCTCGTCGTTAGAGGATAAGGCACTGGCAGAAGGTATTTCCCGGTCTGTCGTTGAAAACGAACTTGCGAAGGTTAAGTTTGATCCGCGTATTATCGGCTACGACCGGGCACAGCCTGAGTTTACCCAAACCTTTTCAGGCTATTACTATCAGAGGGTGACAACGTCGCGAATTCAGAGAGGCCGGGAACTTTATAGCCAGTATCGGCCTTTGCTTCAGGAAATAACCCGACAGACCGGGGTCCCTGGCAGATATATTGTGGCTTTCTGGGGTATGGAGACTGACTTTGGGCGTTATTTTGGCAAGCTGCCGGTGCTTGATTCGCTGGCGACATTGGCCTGCGACCAAAGAAGGTCGGCTTTTTTTACACAGGAACTGATTGCCGCCCTGAAAATACTGGATCGGGGGGATGTCGATGCGGCTCAACTTAAAGGCTCCTGGGCCGGTGCGCTGGGACATGTGCAGTTTCTGCCTTCCGTATACCTTCGCTACGCTCGAGATGCGGATGGTGACGGGCGCCGTGACCTTTGGAACAGTGTTCCAGATGCCCTTACCTCCGCCGGCTTTTTCCTACAAGGCTTGAGATGGAATGCCGGGGAACGTTGGGGCAGGGAAGTCACTCTACCCCGGGGCTTCGATTACGCCCTTGCGAACTTGAAGAATCGCCAGCCGCTGGATTATTGGCGGGAAAAAGGCGTGCGGACAGCGCCTGGCGGTGTACTCCCCGATGCTAAGAGCGAGGCCGCGCTACTGGTCCCGGCAGGACATCGGGGGCCAGCTTTTCTGGTTTACCCCAACTTCAATGTAATCATGGGCTGGAATCAATCCGAGTTCTATGCCTTGAGCGTAGGGATCCTGGCTGATGAGATTATCGGTGCCGGGCCGCTTCGACGGCCGCCTCCTCATGATCTTCAGCGCTTGACGACAAAAACAGTCATGTTGTTACAGGAAAAGCTACAGGCGGCTGAATACGATCCGGGTCCCCTGGACGGAATTATGGGTCCATCGACTCGCAGTGCCATCAGTAACTTTCAAAAGTCCCAGGGTTGGATTGCCGATGGGTTTCCCCATCCTGAGGTCCTGGCAGCGTTTACGCTTCCAGTTGAATAGTTCGGGCGCAACTGACAAGTTAACTTATTTTCGCGACAGAAGTGGAATAACAAGCCAAAATCCCTGGCGAATAGAGCCTGAAGTCCGGGTCTGATGACGTATTTCAGGTCATTACAGATTTGTTGATGTAGCGCCAGACCATGACAGCGAGTTGACTTGCCAGCACCCGGGAACTTGGTAATTCGCCACCCACAGGAAAACGCACCTGCCCCGGTGTCAGTGCGGGCGAGCGAGCAGGCTGTCGGTGACCGCGGCGCAGCTGCGGGCGAGCGCCGCCTTGTAGGCACTGCCGTCCGCGAGGCACTCCGCGGTACTGGCGAAACTGATGTTGACATGCGTGCTGGTACTGGAGACCGTATGGAATAGACGCAACCCGGGCGCCAGCGGGCCGAAGCCGAGGTAATCAATCAGCCTGGCGCCCCCCAGGTAGAGGTCGTCCGGCATGCCAGGCACGTTGGTAATAACCGTGTTAACCGTAGGCGGCAGCTTCTCCAGATGGCCGGCCTGATGGAGCCAGTGGCCCAGCGCCAGGATGATGGCTGGATGGATCTCGTCGACCAGCGCCAGCGCAGTGCGTGACGCGCCTTTCCTGCCGCTGTGCTTGCGGCGCGTGGCGTGCTCACTGATTGCCCGCAGACGTTCCCGGGGATCGTCGATATGGGTATACAGGCGCACCCGGGCGGCGCTCACCTGGTTGCCCATGGTGCCATCCTTGTCCCGGCGACGGACATCGATGGGCATCAGGGCCTGCAGGTCCTCCGCGGGCAATTCGTCCAGGGCAAGCAGGTACTCGCGCAGGGCACCGCCGACGGCACACAGGGCGATATCGTTGATGGTGCAGTGGTGTTTCTTCTCGATCCGGCGCAGGTCCGCCATCTCCATGCGAGCATGACCCACCACCCGGTCTGCCGTCACCGGCTGGTTGAACCTGGTGCGGGGCACACCCTGCGCCTTGTCCCCGGGCGGGCTCTCCTCAGACTGCAGTAGACCGGGCAGCAGGCGGAGCAGCGTCACCGCCATCTCCAGGGGTTGCTCGATCCCGTGCCACCAGGCCAGCCCATATTTCAACCACCACGGAGGCGCCTGGAACTCCGCCTCGGTGACGTCCCCGCGGGGCATCGAGTCGGCGAGCAGGGGCGACCCGGGCTCCTGTCCGACAGTGTGCAAAGAGCTGGCAAGGCGTATCGCGCTCTTGCCGTCCATCACCGCATGGTGAATCTTGAAAAACACTGCCGTGCTGCCATGGGGAACGCTGTCCAGGGCATCCAGGTCCTCCACCACCATCACCTGCCATAGCGGTCGGGTGCGGTCCAACGGCTGGGCATGGAACTGCCCGAACAGGCGGTACAGCGCGTCCCAAGTGCGGGGTTTCGGCAGGGCGACCCGCGTTACGTGGTAGGCCTGGTCAAAATGCGTATCCTCTACCCAGTATGCCTTGTCGAGTTCCAGCATCAAGGTGTCGACGCGGCAGCGCAGGATCGGGAACAGGTCGTGGGAGATCGCCTCGAAGTTGTCCTGCAGCGCGACTGCCAAGCGCTCCGCTCCTCGCTTGCCGCGGGTTTCGTACAGCATCAGTGCACAGATGTGCATCGGAATAGCGGGCAGCTCCCCTTCGATCATCAGGTTGTCGAGGCCGCCGAGCTGTCGCATGCTGAGTTATCCTTTGTGCCGATAGCACCAGAGGGGTTTCCGCAACTGTCTCACACAAACCCTTGATCGAGAAGGGGGCACTGGGGTATCGAGCAGTTCGAACCATAGCCGATGCGGCGATACCTGGGATCCCTTTGAAAAGAGACAAGGTATCAGGCGGCACCCGCAGGCAGTACCTCAAACGAGGTAACCTCTCCGCGGCTGCCCAAGCGCATTACCGGGCCCCAGGTGCCGGTGCCAGTTGAGACATACAATTTGGTTTCGCCATGGGTAAATAGGCCCACGATTTGCTCGAACACATTTTTGACCACGAGGTTGAAGGGCACGATTTGCCCGTTGTGGGTGTGGCCAGAGATCATCAGGTCCACCCCGGCGGCAGCTGCGGCGGCCAGACTCCATGGGCGGTGATATATCAGCAGGACGAAACGCTTTGGATAAATATCCAGCCTGGCTATTTCGCGTTCCACCTGGGATGGGTCTTCGCTGTCGTCGATGCCAATTAGCTGGATCGCCCCTTGTGTAATTATCGCCGTCCGCAACACTGTTACGCCACGGCATTGCAAGCGCTCCAGCATACCCTCGGCGGACACTGGCAAGTTAAATTATTTTCGCGGCATAAGTGCTATAAAATGACAAAATCCGCGACTAATAGAGCATGAAGATGGGATCTGATGACGTATTTCAGGTCAATCCAGACTTCTTAATGTCGTGCCAGCCCATGACCTAGAGGTAACTTGTTAGTACCTTCCTCAGAAATGGCCTCTCGAATAATGACAAACCGCCGAAACTCTTTTCGTGGTTCCGGCGGTGCATGTCTCGTCACCCGAGGCCATTGTCATAATCCATCTACAATGCGAATATTTCCATATGATCAAGCATTTATCTATAGAGGTGCGCAGCCAGGGCCTGCACGACATTACAGGCGACATCACTACCGTGGTGTCTGCCTGCGGCCTGAAGGAAGGCTTATGCACACTGTTTATCCGCCACACCTCCGCCAGTCTGTTGATTCAGGAGAACTACGATGACAGCGCTCGGGTTGACCTGGAGCACTGGTTGAATCGATTAGTGCCTGAGAACGACCCCCTTTACACGCACACTCTGGAGGGGCCGGATGACATGCCCGCTCACATAAAGTGCGCCTTGACTTCCACCCAGGTCAGCGTGCCATTTCAGGCAGGTAAACTGTTGTTGGGCACCTGGCAGGGCATCTACCTGTGGGAGCATAGGCGCCATACCGGCGCTCGTGAAGTCATCGTGCACCTGGCGTGAACATCGATGCAATGACCCTATCCATCTTTGCGAAAGCCTTCCGCGGAGAATGCGCATCGCAGGATCATGAAAATCAACCTGCCGGTGTGTTCCTGGAGCGTATCCACCAGTGCTTTCGGTATGTCATTTCCACTTTCCGATAGAAAAAATTGACTTGTCAGTATCCCTGGTTGGGCTCCATCGCAGGACGGATTGTGCTGCGGATTCAAACGGATGGTGATGTCGTCGATGGCGGCTAAACTCGCATTACCGTCTGCCAGCTAGCTGTATCTAATCCAAGGATATCCGCA
>JAOUDU010000273.1 GCA_029859085.1 Gammaproteobacteria bacterium
AAATGCCGCGAGTAGGCCTGCGCGAGTTCGCCGCGCCCCGCCTCGTCCAGGGCCGGAAACAACTGCGAGAGAGCCTGGGGCAGGCCCAGGCCCACGATATTGCGCACTTCCGCCGCCGACGGGGGTTCGATACCCCGCTCCGCAGCCGCGTCGACCATCGCCGCCACGATGTGCTCGATGGAGTCACATAGCGTCCCGTCCCAGTCGAATATTGCTATCATTTATAATGAGTTACGAAGTTTAGTTAATATATTTTCGAGATCATCGTCCAGCGCTGCCTCGAGCGTCATCGGGCCCGTCTCCGGCATGGAAATACGCAGGGAGCGGGCGTGCAGGAAGAGGCGCTTCAGCCCCAGCGCAATGGTCAGGTCCGACGAGCGCTCATCGCTGTACTTGTCGTCCCCGAGCAGCGGGAAACCGGCGTGGCGCGCATGCACCCGGATCTGGTGGGTACGCCCGGTGATCGGCTTCGCCTCGACCAGGGTCGCGCCCTCGAAGCGCTCGACAACGGTAAACTCGGTGACCGAGCGCTTGCCGTCGCGCGCCACCCGCACCATGCGCTCCCCGGATTGCAGGACATTCTTTTCCAGGGGTGCCTCCACCACCCGCAGGCTTTTCGGCCAGTTCCCGGCCACCAGGGCCAGGTAGCGCTTGTCGACCTCGTCCTCGCGCAGCTGCCGGTGCAGCTCCCGCAACATGGCCGGGCGCCGGGCAATCATGATCAGGCCGGACGTATCGCGATCCAGGCGGTGCACCAGTTCCAGGTAGCGGTCCCCGGGGCGCAGCTGGCGCAGGCTCTCGATCAGGCCAAAGCTCAGGCCACTGCCCCCGTGGACGGCAATGCCCGAAGGTTTATTGATAACCAGCAGGTTATCGTCTTCGTATACCAGCCTCTGCGCGATCTGCTCAGCCCAGTAGCGGGGCACGGGGGCCGGCTCGGTCGGCGCCGGACGGCGCAGGGGGGGAATGCGGACGCTGTCCCCCGCGGCGAGGCGGTAGTCCGCCTTCACCCTCCCCTTGTTGACCCTGATCTCTCCCTTGCGCAGGGCCCGGTACAGGCGTGTCTTCGGCACCCCCTTGAGTTCGCGAACCAGGTAATTGTCCAGGCGCTGCCCCGCGGAGTCCTCGTCGACGCTCAGGTGATGCACACCGGTCGGTGGCAGGTCTTGTTCAGGGTCAGCCATAAGTTGCCGAAATCATTTAATATTCTTCCGTTTACTGGTATAGTCCGCGCGTGTGATTACACCCGCCGCGGACAAGGATCGGCGCTGGTGACCACGTAACCCGCTGGCGACAGCTTGGACCTGCCAAAGAGAAGCACGGTTCCGCCAGTTTGATCACACGCCGACTAACGGATGTCACCACCCTGTATAGGGCGCGAGCAATAACCGCTCCGCTGCCAGCTAAACCAAACAGCTGGCCTGGACCAGGGTGGGGACAGTTTAATAAACCCGCAGCAGACACTGCCGGGATACAGAATCAGTTATTCAGATAACACAGCGTCGTCGCAGGTCTCAGGTGCTGCGACACTAGCAAAAAGGCGAAAGCAGTACCACAAAACTTTCCCTGCAACGCTGTAGCGACCGCGGCCCTGCCGCTGGTTGGCGTAGACCAAGCACCTGGGCGCCAGGAACGGCGCAAGCGCAGCCCCGACCGGTAATCGGTGGGGCGCTATACTTCAGCGTTGGTTCCTGTCCGTCGCCCCCCGAGGCGGCCGCATAGCTGATTCCTGCCCCGCCAGGCCTGTTGTAACAAGGCTAATGGCAAATTATGAAGAAAATGTTAATCAATGCGACTCAACCTGAAGAGTTGCGCGTAGCACTGGTCGATGGGCAGCGCCTGTACGACCTCGACATCGAAAACCGCACCCGGCTGCAGAAAAAATCCAATATCTACAAGGGCAAGATAACCCGGGTTGAACCCAGCCTGGAGGCGGCCTTCGTGGAATTTGGCGCAGATCGCCACGGTTTCCTGCCGCTCAAGGAGATTGCCCGGGAGTACTATTACCGCAAACCACCCAGCGACGCCGAGGGGCGCCTGAAGATCAAGGACGTGGTCAAGGAAGGTACCGAAATCATCGTCCAGGTAGACAAGGAAGAACGGGGCAACAAGGGCGCCGCCCTGACCACGTTTATCAGCCTGGCCGGTCGCTACATGGTGCTGATGCCGAACAACCCGCGGGCAGGCGGTATCTCCCGTCGCATCGACGGCGACGACCGCTCCGAGTTGCGTGAAGCCCTCAGCGTGCTGGAAATCCCCAACGGCATGGGCGTAATCATCCGCACCGCCGGCGTGGGTCGCTCCGCCGAGGAATTGCAGTGGGACCTGAACTACCTGCTGCAACTGTGGGAAGCCATCACCACCGCCAATGCCGAGGTGAAGGCCCCCGAGCTGCTGTTCCAGGAGAGCAACGTCATTATCAGGGCGGTGCGCGACTACCTGCGCGAGGACGTGGACCAGGTGCTGATCGACTCTGCCGACGCGTTCAAGCAGGCAACCGATTTCGTCACCCAGGTCATGCCCCAGTACAAGAACCGGATACGCTTCTACCAGGACAGCGTTCCGCTGTTCAACCGCTTCCAGATCGAGAGCCAGATCGAGACCGCTTTCCAGCGCGAAGTCCGGCTGCCCTCCGGCGGCTCAATCGTCATCGACCCCACCGAGGCGCTGATCTCGATCGACATCAACTCCGCCCGTGCTACCCGTGGTGGCGATATCGAGGAAACCGCACTGCAGACCAACCTCGAGGCGGCGGATGAAATTGCCCGGCAGTTGCGCCTGCGCGACATGGGCGGCCTGGTGGTGATCGATTTCATTGATATGCTCTCCGCCCGCAACCAGCGCGCGGTCGAAAACCGCGTGCGCGATGCGCTGGAGATAGACCGGGCCCGGGTGCAGGTCGGGCGCATCTCCCGCTTCGGCCTGCTGGAAATGTCGCGCCAGCGCCTGCGCCCCTCACTGGGCGAAACCAGTGCCATCGTCTGCCCGCGGTGTACCGGCCAGGGCAGCATCAGGGACACCAAGTCCCTGGCGCTCTCCATTCTGCGCCTGCTGGAAGAGGAAGCGATCAAGGATCGCAGCGCCGAGGTGCGGGCAATCGTACCGGTGGACGTGGCGGCCTATCTGCTCAACGAAAAGCGCGCGGCGCTGACGGAGATCGAGCAGGTCAGCAAAACCCGTGTCCTGGTCATACCCAACCCCAATATGGAAACCCCCCACTTCGAAGTGAACCGGCTGCGCGACGATGAGGTCGATGGTGAACACGAGGTCAGCTATAACATCGACATCGCTGTGCCGGACGCCGAGGCGATAAGCGACAGTCACAGCGCGGAGATCCCGGTCCAGCGGGCGGCAGTACAGGGTATTACTCCCCCGGCCGCACCCGCTCCTGCGCCGGTTGCAGAGCAACCCGCGGCGCCCGTCGCAGTGGCGGCGGCGCCCGCCCCGAAGAAAGGCTTCCTGGCCCGTCTGCTGGCGGGCCTGGTTGGCGGCGAAACCGCACCGGCCGTGGTAGTGGCCGCGCCCGCCCCGGCCGAAAAGCCGGCGCCGCGCAGCGGCCGCAAGCCCCAGGGCGACAGGAATCGTCGCCGTGGCAGTGGCGGTGGCAGGGACCAGGGTGAGCAGCGTCCCCGCAACGCGGAGGGTCGCAACCAGGAAGGTCGGAAGAAGGAAGCTCTCCCGGATGAGAACCGCGAGCCGGCAAAACGCCAGCGCTCCGAGGAAGGCGGGCGCGGCAACGGGCAGGGCCGCCGCCGCCGCGGCGGACGTGACGGCCAGCGGCGCCGACCCGAGTCCTCCGAGGAAGCAGCGAATGAAGCACTGGATTCGGTAGCGCAGGAACAGCAGGACGCAATTGCGGATAACCAGGACGACCAGGAGACGCAGGACGGCCGGGAGAAACCGCGCAAGCGCCCCAGCGACATCAAGCGCGGTGAACCCCAGCGCCGCCGCAGGACTCGCGGCCGCAAGCCGGACGCAGACTCCGGTGAAGCCGCGGCGACAGACAGTACTGAGGAGCAGCAAACGGTGCCCGAAGGGGTCGCCGCCCAGGCTGTTCCCGAAGCTGAAATCGAATCGGGCGGTGATGCTGTCCCGGCGGTTGTCGCAACTGCAGTAACTGAAGCGGCCGAAGTGAAAGAGCCGGCAGCGGCGCTGGAACAGGCCGAACTCCCGCTGGAATCTGCCCCGGAGCCGGTTGCCGCCGCAGTCGAAAGGGCTGCGCCGAGCACGGAAAAAACCGCGGCCCCGGCCCGGGTCGCCACAGCTGCAGCACCTGTTGCGGCGGCCGCAGCGCCGCAGCCCATCGGCATCAACGAGCAGGGCCGGGCCATCAACGACCCAAGGGTTGAGGCGCGACCGGTGGGCGTGGTGGAAATCACGACTGCCCACCCTCCGCTGTTCGGTGATTTCGTGGCGCCGCCAGTGGTTCCCAGCGGCAGGATTGTGCAGCGCGCAAGCAACGACCCGCGCGGCCCGGCCGTGCAGGAACAGCACTACGATGAAGCCTCCGGCCAGTCGTGATTAATCCGGCACAGGAGGCATCCCGCCTCTTGTGCCGCTTCTGCATAACTGTATAATCTCGCCTGCCTCGCCCATGGCGCGGCAATGAGTTCGGTTTTTCGGTGGGCTGGCTGAGTGGTCGAAAGCGGCGGTCTTGAAAACCGTTGAGGGTTTATCCCCTCCCGGGGTTCGAATCCCTGGCCCACCGCCATACATCTTACAGAATCCGTCAGTGTCGATTGATTCTGGTTTTTACCCGCGATAACACTCCCCATTGAACCTTGATGACGCGCCAGTCCGGCGCGGCTGATGCAACCGATACCCGGTGTGACTTATATC
>JAOUDU010000003.1 GCA_029859085.1 Gammaproteobacteria bacterium
ACAGGATCCAGCGCCGGGACCTGATGGCGCTGTTCATGCCAATCGTCCGCGATGCGGCGATGGACAGCTTCGGCCAGTTCGAGGAACTGCGCCAGCAGGTGAAACAGGTCAAGCAACACACGCTGGATCACCTCGATCACTACCTCGCACAGTTCGAGCGGGAGGCACTGCAAAACGGCAATCACGTTCACTTCGCCGGCAATGGCGACGAAATGAACAGCATCGTGCTCGAAATATGCCAGCAGCACAGCGCCCGCCGCATCGTGAAGGGCAAGTCGATGGTCACCGAGGAAACCGCCCTCAACGACTATCTCAAGCGCGCCGGCCTGCGCGTGATGGAGACCGACCTGGGCGAGTACATCATCCAGCAGGCGGGGGAGACCCCGAGTCATATCGTCGGGCCCGCGCTGCACAAATCCGCCGCTGACATTCGCAAGCTGTTCCTGGCCAAACACGATCTCGGGGAGCGCGACCTGGCAGAGACCTCGGACATGGTGGGCGAAGCCAGGGAGGTCCTGCGCGAGCATTTCCTGAAGGCCGAAGTGGGCATCATCGGCGCCAACGCCCTGATTGCGGAGAACGGCTACAGCATGCTGGTCACCAACGAGGGCAATGGCGACCTGTGTGCCAACCTGCCCAACGTGCTGATCGTCTGTGCCACTATCGACCGGGTACTGCCGCGGGCAACGGATGCCACCGCGATGCTGCGACTGCTGGTGCGTTCCGCCACCGGCCAGGCCCAGACCTGCTATACCAGTTTTTACTCCGGCCCGAGGCGCGAACAGGACATCGACGGCCCACTGGAAACCCACATCGTGCTGCTGGATAACCGGCGCACCGAGATCCTGGCCAGCGACTACCGCGAAATGCTGCAGTGCATACGCTGCGGGGCCTGCCTCAATCACTGCCCGATTTACGCCGCCGTGGGCGGGCATGCCTATGGCTGGGTCTACCAGGGTCCCATGGGCTCGGTCCTGACGCCGCTGCTGACGTCCCTGGAACAGAGCGCCGCGCTGCCCAACGCCTGCACCAGTTGTGGCCGCTGCGCCGAGGTCTGCCCGGCCGACATTCCCCTGCCCGACCTGCTGCGGGACCTGCGCCACGACGAGACCCGGCAGAAATTGTCATCTCCCCGCTGGCGCCTGGGGCTGCGGCTCCATGCCTGGCTGGCGCGACACCCGATGCTTTACCACGCCCTCACCGGGCTGGGTATTTTCTCACTGCACCTGCTGGGACGGCGCAAGGGCAGTTTCAGCCGCCTGCCGCTGGCGGCCGGCTGGACCAGCCAGCGGGACTTCCCCGCGCCCGAGGGCAAAACCTTCATGCACCAGTACGCCGCCATGCAGCGCGAGGACCAGGCCCGGGAGCACAAGGCGGCGCATGCCGCGGAGTCCCCACCGGCGCCAGGGCCCGAAAAATCCGCCCGACCCAAAACGAAAAGGACCAGACCGGCCAGGCCCGGGAAGACGCGGGCTCGCACCGACCAGGCGCCCCCCGGCAAGGCCGCTGCCGGCAAAACCAGGTCCCGCAGGCCAGCCCAGGGGAGAGCCCCGAGCGAACGCATAGAACCCAGCCTGGGAACAGACTGGGCAGGTGAAGCCGATAACGATGCAGGTGGGCCCGATGAGCGATAGTCCACGCTCGCACATCTTTGCCCGGGTGCAGCGGGCCAGCCGCCCGGCGGAAGCCGAGGCCATCCAGCGCGACCTCGATGCGCTTGGTACTGCACCCCGCGCCGACCTGCCCGCGCCCGACCTGGCAACCGCTTTCCTTGCCAATGTACTGAAAAACTCCGGCACCGTGGACTGCGTCGCCAATCGCTCAGGCGTGGTCAAGGCCCTGGCGGAATACCTGTACCGGCATTTTCGCAGCCACCGCCTGGTGGCCGGCAACGATCCCAACCTGGCGGCCATGCCCTGGCGCGAGGCAGGTGTGCTGCCGCGCTTTGGCACGGTGGAACCGGGCGAACCGGTCGCCCTGAGTTACGCCCTGCTGGGTGTGGCGGAAATCGGCGCCATCGTCACCGTGACCGGCAAGGCCAATCCGGCGGCGAACAACCTGTTGAGCGAACACCACATCGTAGTGGTGGACGCCACGCGGCTGGTGCCTGACATGGAAAGTGCCTGGAAGCGAATCGGGGAGGAAACCGCGAAGAGCGGCCGGCCGCGGGGCATCAATTTTATTGCCGGCCCCTCGAGTACCGGGGACATCGAGGGGAAACTGGTCTACGGTGCCCACGGCCCCCGCAACTGGCACGTCATCCTGATGGGTGATGTGCCGGCGACGGCACTGGCAGAGGCCCACACACTGGCGGGCCGCTAGCTCAGCGTACCTGTACCGGGTATCCCGGGGCCGGAGCTGCTCCCGGCGCCGGAGCCGATGCCGGGGCTGGAGCTGTCGCCGGGGCGGGCGCCTGTGCCGCGCCCAGCGGCTTGTAGCTGTACTTCTGGCCGCCCAGCGCCACTTCAAACATCAGGCCACCCCTGGCAATGGTGAACACCGCCAGGCCGCGGCGATAGCCGCCGTGGGCCGTGGCCGCATCGTTGCGCCCACCGCTGGCGCCCGCCGCCAGGCCGCCGGTGGTACTGGCGTCCGCTGACACACCGGCGGTGACCGCGACCGCGGTGGCCTGGGCACTGAACTCGAAATTGCCCGAGGTGAACTCCTGGTAGGCCGACTGGTTCTGGAAAAAGATGATCTGGCTGTAGGCCTGGCCGCCCAACTGCCAACCCGCTGTGAGCTGGGTCATCGAGGTATCGCCCACGTACTGGCCGGCGGCGTAGACCCGCCCCTCGCCGTAGGCTCCCCCCAGCACAAAACCGATCTTGCCTATGGTCGGGAACACGGCATAGCCGTAGGCGCTGTTAAAAAACTTGCCGCTCTCCCCCGCATTCCGGAACGCATTGACCGTGGCGCTGTAATCGTCCGCGCGGGCCGGCGCAACCGCCAGCAACACCAGGGACAGGAATGGCACGAGAAAACCGGCCGTGAATAGTTTTTGCATATCAGTACACCTTCATCGTGGGAATGGGTGGCGAGTCAGAACACCGCCATTTTCGGTTGGCAGGCACACAGGGTCAAGGCATTGTCTCTCGAGCCATCTGCCGAAACGGTCTCAGGCGGTTTCAGCCGGTATTGCGCATGCCGGCGGCTACCCCGGCTATAGTGACCATAATCGCCCGCTCCAGCACCGGCTCCGGGGCCTGCCGGTTGCGCTGCAGCAGTTCCGCCTGCAGCATGTTGAGCGGTTCGATGTAGATATTGCGCAGGCGCAGGGATTCGCTGATCCAGGGTTCGTCTGCGAGCAGCTGCGGCCGGCCGGCTATTTCCAGTACGGTGGCGGTATCGCCGGCCAGCTGCTGGCGCAGTGCAGCGCCGATACGGCGCAGTTCGGCCGGCACCAGGCACTCATCGTAATAGGCGGAAATACCCGCATCGGCCTTGGCGAACACCATTTCGAGCATGGCCAGGCGGGTGGCGAAAAACGGCCAGATCGCGACCATCTCCCGCAGCATATCCCCCTGGCCCCGGTCCAGCGCCCGGCGCAGCGCGGCCCCGGCCCCCAGCCAGGCGGGCAGGATCAGCCGGTTCTGGGACCAGGCGAAAATCCAGGGAATCGCCCGCAGGCTTTCGATACCGCCTGAGCCGGCGCGGCGCGCGGGCCGCGAGCCCAGCGGCAGCTTGCCCAGCTCCTGCTCCGGGGTGGCGTGGCGAAAATAGGCGACGAAATCCGGCTCCCGGCGCACCACTGCCCGGTAGGCCTCGCAGGACTCATCGGCCAGGGAAGACATCAATTCCCGCCACTGGGCCCGCGGCGCGGGCGGGGTGAGCAGGTTGGCCCGGCAGATGGCACCGGTATAGAGCGCCAGGGTTTTCACCGCCATCGAGGTCCAGCCCAGCTTGGCCCGTATCATCTCGCCCTGTTCGGTCACCCGCAGGCCGTTGCGCAGCGAGCCGGGAGGCTGGGACAGCAGCGCCTCCCGGGCGGGTGCGCCGCCGCGCCCGATCGTGCCGCCGCGGCCGTGGAACAGGGTCAGGCGGGTATCGTAGTCACCGCAGACCTGCAGCAGTTCCTCCTGGGCGCGGTACTGGGCCCAGGCGGCCGCCAGTACGCCGGCATCCTTGGCGGAATCGGAATAGCCGATCATCACCATCAACTGGCCCCTGATATGGCCCCGGTACCAGTTGTCCTGCAACAGCGCGCGCACCACCTCCTGCGCGCGGGACAGGTCGTCCAGGGTCTCGAACAGGGGCGCCACCGCCAGGTTGTGGCCGCAGCCGGCCTCTCTCAGCAGCAGGTGCACCGCCAGCACGTCCGAGGCCTGGCGCGCCATCGAAATGACGTAGGCGCCCAGGGCCTGGGGCGGCTGGCCGGCCACCACCGCGCAGGTGTCGAGCACCTCCTGCACTTCGGCGGACGGCTGCCACTGGAGCGGCACCAGCGGGCGGCGGCCGGCCAGTTCCCGCAGCAGGAAAGCGCGCCGCTGTTCCTCGTCCCAGGCGGCGTAGTCGCCCAGGCCCAGCCAGGTGGTGAGCTCAGACAGGGCCTGGGTATGGCGGGCGCTGTCCTGGCGCACATCGTGGCGCACCAGGTGCACGCCGAAGCAGCGCACCCGGCGCAGCAGGTCCAGCAGCGCGCCGTCGGCGATTATCTGCATTCCGCACTCCAGCAGGGACTGGTAGCAGGCGTGCAGCGGCTGCCACAGCTGGTCGACGCTGTGCAGGATCTCTCCCTCGGGCGGAATCTCCCCCGCCAGCTCCGCCTCGATGGCCGCGCGGGTATGGCGCAGCAGCTCGCGCAACCGGCGCAGCACTACCCGGTAGGGCTCGTGGGCGCCCCCCGCCAGTTGCCGCAATGCGTCGCTGCAGCGGGTCATCGACAGTTCTTCCACCAGTTGCATGACATCCGCCAGGTACAGGTCGGCGGCCTGCCAGCGACTGAGCAGCATCACCTCGGCGGTGACCCGGGCGGTGACATTGGGATTGCCGTCCCGGTCGCCCCCCATCCAGGACACAAAGGACACCGGCGATATATCCAGCGGCAGCTGCACGCCGCAGCTGTCGTAAAGGGCGCGGTCCAGGCGGCGCAGGAATTCCGGCACCGCCCGCCACAGGGAGTCCTCCACCACCGCGAAGCCCCACTTGGCCTCGTCCACCGGGGTGGGCCGCTCCACCCGGAAATCGTCACCAAACCAGATCTGGGCGAGCAGCTCACGCAGGCGCAGGTGCAGGCGCTCCCGCTCCCGCCCGGTGAGTCCGTCCAGTTCCAGCTGGGCAAGGCAGCGGCCGATCTCGCCGTGCTTGTGGATCAGGGTGCGGCGGGTGATCTCGGTGGGATGGGCGGTCAGTACGAGCTCGATGCGCAGGTCACGCACGGCGGCCACTACCGCATCGGTCGCCACCCCTTCCTCCAGCAGCTCACCGATGCCCGTGGCCAGGCTGCGGGAGGCGGACAGCAGCGGGTCCGCGCCGCGGGAAACATTGTGGTGCTGGTCGGCGATATTGGCGAGATTGAGGAACTGGCTGAAGGCCCGCGCCACCGGCACCAGCTGCTCATTGCCCAGGTTTTGCAGCACCCCCTGCAGTTCTTCGCGGGCGCCCGCGGAACCCTCCCGGGCGCTTTTGGAGAGCCGCCGGATCTGTTCAACCAGGTCGAGGAAAGGCTGGCCTTCCGCGGCGGCAATGGTCTCGCCCAGCAGCCGGCCGAGGAAACTGACATTGCCGCGCAGGGACGCGTAGGCGGACTCGTTCACTCTGGTGCCCCGTCGGATTGATTGCTGTGATTCCGGAGCCTACAGAAAAGGCCGCCGGAAGGCGACCTCGAGGGCGCCCCTGCAGGGTATGGCCTCAGGCCCGACCCAGCCGGGCCAGCAGGTCGCACACGCGGCAGGAATAACCCCACTCGTTGTCATACCAGTTCAGCACCCGCAGGTAATGCCCCGCGGTGATCCCGGTGAAACCGGCGTCGTAGATCGACGAGTGGGAGTTGCCGATGATATCGGAGGAGACAATGGGCCGGTCGCTGAACTGCAGGATCCCCCGCAGCCGATCCGATTGGGAGGCCTCCTTGACGACGGCATGGACGTCCGCGACGCTGGCTTTCTTGCCCAGTTTGCAGAACAGGTCCACCACCGACCCGTCCGGCACCGGTACCCGGGCCGCCATACCGTGCAACTTGCCCTTGAGCTGGGGCAGCACTTCCCCCACCGCCTTGGCGGCGCCGGTGGAGGTGGGAATGATATTTTCCGCCGCCGCCCGGCTGCGGCGCCAGTCCGAGTGCGGAACATCCGCCAGCCGCTGGTCGTTGGTGTAGGCGTGCACGGTGTTGATCACACCCTCCTCGATGCCAAACGCCGCGTCCAGCACGCTGGCCATCGGCGCCAGGCAGTTGGTGGTGCAACTGGCGTTGGAAATGATCCGGTGTTCCGGTCGCAGGCCCTCGTCGTTGACCCCCAGCACCACGGTGTAGTCCACCGGGTCCTTGGCGGGCACCGTGAGCACAACATGGCGCGCGCCCGCCGCCAGGTGCTGCTCGAGTTGCTCGCGCTTGCGGAACACGCCGGTCGATTCCACCACGACATCGACACCCAGCGCGGCCCAGGGAATATCCGCCGGACTGCGCTCGCTGAGCAGTTTCACCTTGCTCTTGGCGGTCACCAGGTGCCCGTCTTCCAGCTTGAGGGCCTTGCCGAAGGGGCCCATCACCGTGTCGTAGTCCAGCAGGTAGCGCAGCGCCTCGTAGTCGAACAGGTCGTTGACGGCAACGACGTCGATACCCTCGACATTCTCGAGGATGCGGAAAACCGAACGGCCGATACGGCCAAATCCATTGATCCCGATTTTCATTACGCTGCCTCCTGCTGCACGTCCAGTTGCCGGTAGATCCGCACCACGTCCAGCAGCCGGGCCGCGTGGCCGAGGTTCTCGTACCAGCTGAGGGTCTTGATAATGTTGTTGCCGGCCTTGAGCGTGCCCTTGGTATCAAACAACAGTGACAGCGGGTTGCCGATGACATCCGATGACACAATCGGATCTTCCACTACCCCGATGATGCCCGGCAGCTTCGCGTCGCGCATCGCCTGGTTGATATCCTCGACCCCCACCTCCGCATCTCCCAGCACCAGGTTGACATCCAGCAGGCAGCCTTCGTGAATGGGAACATTGAGTGCGGAAGTGAGAAACTTGCCGTCGAACCGGGGCAGGATACGCCCCAGCCAGGCGCCCGCCTCATGGCTGTTGGGTATGATATTTTCCGCGGCGGAGCGGCTGCGGCGGATATCACTGCCGGCATAGTCCTGCAGCGCCTGGTCGGAAGTGTATGAGTGGATAGTGGTCATGCTGCCGCACTCGATCGTGAAGCTGCGGGACAGCACGTGCAACAGCAGGCACAGCGCGGTCGTGGTCGCCGAGCCGGCGGAGATCATGCAATCCGTGGCCGCGGCCTCGGCGTCATTGATCCCGGGAATGACGATGCGGTCGATGCCGTCCGTCGGCAGGGTGCGCAACAGCACACGGGGGGCGCCATTGCCCAGGTGATCCTGCATGTAGCTGGTATCCCGGTACTTGCCGGTGGAGTCGATCACCATATCCACGCCGAAAATATCCCAGGGCATTTCCGCCGGACGGTCGATCTGCAGCAGGCGCGTGCGGAAGCCCGGGTTGACCAGGAAATTGCCGTGCAATTCGTGCCGCTGGGGCTCCTTCACCTCGGCGCCGAGCAGGTAGTGCAGAATTTCGGGCTTGCCGATATCCGCCACTGCCACCACTTCGACATCGTCGCTGCGGGAGGCGAGCTCGTAAATCTGGCGACCGGTCTGGCCGAAACCCATGATGCCCACCCTGATGGGCTTGCCTTGTGCCATAAATGTTCTCCTTGCGTGCTGCCGGGTATGCGGGTTGGCTGCATTTGAGGTGCGTAAACCGTGCCCAAAGGTAACACGGCCCCCCTGCCTGCCGTTCATTATCAACCAGGTCCGGCCCGGACTGGTTGATCCACCGCAACAAATGGCGTTCGATCCGGGGCCGTCGTGGAGTAACTGCAGTCACAAATCGCGACAGATGTGTGACACCAAAGCAGTGCCGGAGTTCAGGCCATGAATGAGCGGTAGAGCATCCTGGCCGCAACCAGCAGCAGGAACACCCCGAACGCAAGGCCCAACTGGCGCCGGTCCAGGCGGTGCGCCAGCCTGGCCCCGAGCGGGGCGGCCAGTACCGATGCCGGGGCGATCAGGACGAGACCGACCAGGTTGACATAGCCCAGGCTGCCGGGAGGCAGCCTGGGGTCGCCCCACCCGGAGACCACGTACCCAACGGTCCCCGGCAGGCTGATCAGGAACCCGAACAGCGCCGCGGTGCCCACTGCCCGGTGAATGGGCTGGTTCACCAGGGTGAGCACCGGCACACTGAGGGTGCCGCCGCCAATACCCATCATGCTGGACAGGCTGCCGATAGCCAGTGGCACAACCGGCGCCAGCGGCCCGCGCGGAATTTCCCTGGAAATCAATACATCCTGCAGCGGCAGGATCATCTTGATCGCCACCAGCAGCGCGACCACTGCGAATACTGCCGACAGGGCGCCGCCCCCCAGGTGAGCCGCCAGCACCGTGCCCAGCCCGGCGCCGATAAAAATCCAGGGGCCCCAGAGCCGCGCCAGGGATTCATCGAGGGCTCCCCTGGCGCGATGCGCCCGGGTAGAGGAGACCGAGGTGGGAATTATGGCCGCCAGGGAGGTTGCCACCGCCACGTGCATGCGAATCGCGGGGTCAACGCCATACATCCCCAGCGCCGTATCGAGCACCGGCACAATCACGATTCCCCCGCCCACTCCCAGCAGGCCCGCCAGCAGGCCCCCGATCACCCCGGTGAGCAGCATCGCGACGGCCAGCGGCAACAGGGCGCTTGCGGTATCCATAGACTGTCCTCCTGTGCGGCTGCATCCGTGAGAGTATCCCAGGTGCGGGCTTGATTGCATGCCCGCGGTCGGGGCGCCAAAACCGGGCCGCGGCGGGAACGTCGGTTCCCCCCGGGGAAATGACCCAAAAGTGTACTTTCTGCCCCCGTGCAGTCTGGCGCAAGCCCGGACGTGCTGCTACGCTTATCGGCCGAATCCGGAACTGGGACTATTGCTATGTTTGATCGTCACAAGAACAAACCGGCGCCCCCCCGGGTACCGGAACCCGCGGCCAGCGAGCCGGCAGCGCCCGCTGCCGCCCAGGTCTCCGCACCACCACCCGCTTCCCCCAGGACTGCCAGGAGTACCGCAATGATTGGACCAAGCATCAAAATCAAAGGTGAAGTGTCAGGCGATGAAGACCTGCTGATCCAGGGCCGGGTCGAGGGTACCATCAGCCTCAAGGCCCACGAGGTCATCGTCGGGGAATCCGGCCAGGTGTTCGCCGACATCCTCGCCAAGACGATCAAGATCGATGGCAAGGTGCAGGGCGATATCACCGGTACCGAGAACGTGGTGATATCCAAACTCGGCAACGTGCGGGGCAATATCATCGCGCCGCGGGTACTGCTGGAAGACGGCGCCGTGTTCAAGGGCAGCATCGACATGGACCCGGGTGACACCGTGGTGAAAGCGGCGCCCCAGGCGGCCAGGGAACCGACTGCGTTCCCCTCCCAGGAGAACAAGGCGCCCCGGCTGGACGTGAAGAGCGGCTGAGGCCATTTCCCTGTCGTTTCGGGCAGGACCCGACCGCCCCGCCGCGATCCCGAGCCAGCCGTCGGCGCTGCTGCCGTCGCTGTTCCAGCATATCGACGAGGGGCGCTGCCTCACGGTGCTGCATATCGGTTCCGCGCTGCCTGAGACCGTCGAGTTTTTCTCCCGCTACCGCTGCAAGCTGCATTTCATCGACCTGTTCGGCGACCTGCCCGACCTGCTGGCCGGCGATGACGCCACCATCTCCCTGCAACAGCGCTGGGGCGACCTCCTGCACATACCGGCGGGTACCCGGTTTGACCTGTGCCTGTTCTGGGACCTGTTCAATTTCCTCGGTCGCGAGGCCATCGCGGCCCTGCTGCAGGTACTGCGCCCACACCTGCACAACGACAGCCTCGGCCACTGTTTTGCGGTACACAACCTCAAGACGCCCCAGTCCGGCAAGTTGTACGGGATAAAAGAGCTGGACCAGATCAGCGTCAGGCCGAGGCCGGCGTCCCTGCCCGGGTACAGCCCCTATAACCAGGGCCAGCTCGAGAAGGTGCTGGATTGCTTCCGGGTGACCCGCAGCGTGCTGCTGGCCGAGAGCCGGCTGGAACTGCTGCTCAATGCCAACCTGCGGCACTGACTCCCGGACAGGCCCCGTGCCGGCGCCGGGGGCGCCGCGATATTGATGTGGTCGATCTTCACCTGGCCATCTCCCGTTACCCCCCGAATCCTCCCGGGCCGGAAGGAACAACCGCAGCATAGCACCCGTCCCGATAAAAATTTACCCCGGCGTTAATCCGTTACCCGACCAGCGGCGTAACTACTGCTGACAATCGAATGGAGAATGTTATGGAATCTTCTGTCGCTGAAAAGATGTTGACCTTTCCCAGCCACCTGTCACCGGAGGCGCAGCTGGTGCGCGATGCCCTGGTGGAGCGCGGACTGGAGACCCCGATGGTGCACAACGGCCTGAGCCGGGACGAAAAGTACCGGCGGATAACCGCGGCATTTACCGACATCACCCGCACGCTGGGCCTGGACCTCAGCGACGACAGCCTGTGCGAGACCCCCCATCGCATAGCCAAAATGTACGTCGACGAGATTTTTTCCGGACTCGACTACGGCAAGTTCCCGAAAATCACCGCCATCGACAACAAGATGCAGGTGGAGGAAATGGTACAGGTGGACAATATCGACCTGGTCAGCACCTGCGAGCACCACTTCGTCACCATCGACGGCAGCGCCCGCGTGGCCTACATCCCCGGCGACCGCATCATCGGCCTGTCCAAGATCAACCGTATCGTGCGCTTCTTCGCCCAGCGCCCGCAGGTGCAGGAGCGCCTGACCCAGCAGATCCTGGTGGCCCTGCAAACCCTGCTGGGGACCGAGGACGTGGCGGTGACGATCAACGCCGTGCATTACTGCGTCAAGTCCCGCGGCGTGATGGATACCAACTCCACCACCCGCACCACCGCCCTGGGCGGCGCTTTCAAGACCAACCCCGCCACCCGGGCCGAATTCATCCACTGACACGCCTGTCACAAAAGTCCTGGCACCCCCGCCAGGCGTCTTTGCACCCGGCCCCGCCGGGTGTTTTTTTATGTACGGGATGTACGGGACGTCGCGTGCGGCAGGAAAGCCGGCAGCGACGCCCGGAAATATGCGCGACAGCCGCATTTTCGGGGCCTTCCTTGACCCGCCTCAAACCCGGCGCGCTTCCACCTTCGCTAAACTGCCAGTATCCGATCACACCATTGGGTCAGCGACCCGGAGGATGCCGTGGCAAGCCAGCCGGACCAGGAGCTACCGCGGGGCGTGAAGTTGTTGCACGACCCCGTGCGCAACAAGGGCACCGCGTTCACCGAGGCGGAGAGGGATGCGCTGGGCCTGCGGGGCCTGCTGCCGCCGCGGGTATGCACCGCCGCCGAGCAGGAACAGCGGGTCATGGGTCACCTGCGGGCCAAGGATTCCGACCTGGAACGTTATATCGCGCTTATCTCCCTGCAGGACCGCAACGAAACGCTGTTCTACCGGGTGGTGGTCAACCATATCGAAGAGATCATGCCGTTGATCTACACACCCACGGTGGGCAAGGCCTGCCAGCAGTTCAGCCACATCTACCGACGCCCCCGGGGGCTATACATCTCGCTGCGGGACCGGGGACGGGTGCGGGAGATACTGGCTCACTGGCCCCACAGGGACCCGCGCATTATCGTGGTAACCGATGGCGAGCGCATTCTCGGCCTGGGAGATCTCGGTGCCGCCGGCATGGGTATACCTATCGGCAAACTGTCACTCTACACCGCCTGCGCGGGCATCCAGCCTACCCAGTGCCTGCCGGTGACCCTCGATGTGGGCACCAATAACGAGGCGTTTCTGAACGACCCCCTGTACCTCGGGCTGGAGCGCCGCCGCGAACGGGGTCCTGCCTACGATGAACTGGTGGAGGAATTTATCGACGCGGTGCAGGAGGCTTTCCCCAGGGCCCTGGTGCAGCTGGAGGATTTCGGCAATCGCAACGCCTTCGGCCTGCTGGCGCACTATCGCGACCGGGTCTGCCTGTTCGACGACGATATCCAGGGCACTGGCGCGGTGGCGCTCGCCGGCCTGTTGGGCGCTCTGCGTATCAGCGGCGGCGAACTCGAGCAGCAGCGGGTGCTGTTCTACGGCGCCGGCCAGGCGGGGATAGGCATCGGCAATACCATAGTCGCCGCGATGATCGAACGGGGCGTGGACCCGGAGCGGGCCCGACACAGTTGCTGGTTCTTCGACAGCAACGGGCTGCTGGTCGCCGGGCGCGACAAGATCCCCTCACAAAAACTGCCCTATGCGCATGAACATGCGGCCATCGACAACTTCGCCGAGGCGGTGCGCGTACTCAGGCCCACGGCGATCATGGGCTGCGCGGGTCGCGCCGGGGTATTTTCCGAGGAGGTGGTGACTGCGATGGCCCGGCTCAACCGGCGCCCCGTCGTGTTCGCCCTCTCCAATCCCACCGCCAATGCCGAATGTACCGCGGCCCAGGCTTATGGCTGGAGCGAGGGCCGGGCCATCTTCGCCAGCGGCAGCCCGTTTGAGCCGGTGGCCGTGGGCAACCAGACCCTGGTGCCCGGCCAGGGCAACAACGCCTACATCTTCCCCGGCGTCGGGCTGGGAGCCATCGCCAGTGGCACCTCACGGGTCACGGATGACATGTTCCTCGCGGCGGCGCGGGTGCTCGCCTCCATGGTGAGCGATCGGGACCTGGCCCTGGGCAGGGTGTATCCCAGCCTGTCCCGGATACGCGAGGTGTCGGCGCTGATCGCCGCCGAGGTCGCCGCCATCGCCCACGAGCGCGGCCTGGCCAGGGAGCCCAGGCCGGCGGACATACTGGCGGATGTCCGGGCCCGGATGTTCGAGCCGGTCTACCCCCACTATGCCTGAGCCGCCCGCGACCAAAACCGCGTGGTACCGCCAGTCGCGCGACGAGCTGCTGGCCGGGCTCGCCAGCAGTCCAACCGGGCTCACCGAAGAGGTCGCGGCGGCGCGGCTGGAGCAGTACGGCCCCAACGAGCTGGTATTCCGCAAGACCCCGGCCTGGGTGCGCTTCCTGCGCCAGTTCAAAGATCCCATGGTGATCATCCTGCTGCTGACTGCCCTGGTCACCGGCACCCTCACCGCGCTGGGCAGCCATATGCTGCCCGACACCGTCGTCATCGCCGGCGTGGTGGTGCTCAACGCGGTGCTGGGCTTTGTCCAGGAGGGCAAGGCCGAGGGGGCGCTGGATGCGCTGCGCAACATGATGGTGCAGGAGTGCCTGGTGCTGCGGGCCGGGGACCAGCGCCGCCTCCCCGCCCGCCAGCTGGTGCCCGGGGACATCGTTGTGCTGGAAGGCGGCGACAGGATTCCCGCTGACGTGCGCTTCCTCGAGGTCAGCAACAGCCATGTGGACGAGTCCTCCCTGACCGGGGAATCGGTGCCGGTGCAGAAGCAGGCGGAACCGCTCCAGGGCTCCAACCTGGTGCCGGGGGACCAGAAAAACATGGGGTTTTCCGGGACCTTCCTCACCCAGGGCACGGCTCGGGCCATCGTGGTTGAGACCGGGCGGGGTACGGTGTTCGGCCAGATCGCCGACATGGTGAAGGCCGCGGACAAGGGCCTGACCCCGCTGCAACGCAAGATGAAGGAATTCGTCCAGACCCTGATCATCGCCATTCTCGCGGTAGGCGCCGTGAATTTCGGCTACGGCGTCTACCTCGGCTACGACACCGCCTACAGCTTCCTGGGCGCCGTGTCCCTGGTGGTGGCGGCCATTCCCGAGATGCTGCCGGCGCTGGTCACATCGATCCTGGCACTCTCCGGTGTGGTGATGGCTAGCCGCAAGGCCCTGATCCGCAAACTGCCGGCGGCGGAGACGCTGGGGGCGACCTCGGTGATCTGCTCGGACAAGACCGGCACCCTGACGGAAAACCGCATGACGGTGACGCGGGTTTATGCCGCGGGAATGACCTACGAGGTCACCGGCACCGGCTACGATATCGAGGGCCAGTTCCGCTACCAGCAGCGCCCGGTGCCACCGCTGGAGCACCCGGCACTGGTGCAATTGCTGCGCTGCGGATTCTATTGCAATAACGCGCACCTGAGCGGCGCGGGCGGCAGCGGCGACCCCACCGAGATAGCGCTGCGCATCTCCGGGGCCAAGGCGGAACTGGTAGTGGATGGCGCGCAGCGCCTGGAGGACATCCCCTTTGACTCCTCGACCAGGTACATGGCGGTGCTGGTACAGTGCGACGGCAGGCGCCTGTTGTTCGCCAAGGGCGCGCCCGAGGTCATCGTGCGGATGTGCAGCACCGAGGCCGGCGCTACCGGCCGGCACAAAGCGTTCGATCCGGAACCTGCCCTGCAGACTGCCAGGGGGTTTGCCAGGGATGCACTGCGCACACTGGGCTTTGCGGTCAGGGAAATGCCGGCGGATCACGGCGACCTCTGCCACGACGACCTGCGGGACATGTGCTTCGCCGGCCTGCAGGGCATGATCGACCCGCCCAAGCAGTCGGCGATCGAGGCGGTTGCGCTGTGCGGCCAGGCCGGCATTCGCACAGTGATGATCACCGGGGACCACCCTGACACCGCCCAGGCGGTGGCGCGCCAGCTGGGTATCGAAGCTGCACAGGTGCTGACCGGGGCCGAGCTCAGCGAACTGGACGAGGCCGGCCTGCGCGAGGTGACCGAGCAGGTGTCGGTATTTGCCCGGGTGGCGCCGGAACACAAGCAGGCGATTGCCCAGGCGCTGCAGGCCAACGGCCACGTGGTCGCGATGACCGGCGACGGGGTCAACGATGCCCCCGCACTGAAGGTTGCCGACATCGGCATCGCGATGGGCATCAGTGGCACCGAGGTCGCCAAGGAAGCCTCCGACATGGTGCTGGCCGATGACAACTTCGCCACCATCGTGGCCGCGGTCGAAGAGGGCCGCCACGCCTGGAACAACCTGGAGAAAGCGATTCTCTATACGCTGCCGACCAATGCCGCCCAGGCGCTGCTTATCATGGGCGCCATCCTGCTGGCCGCCTCGGTGCCGTTGTTCTCGGTACGGTTTGTCCTGGAACCCGTGCAGATACTCTGGATCAACCTGCTCGACTCGGTGCTGCTGACCATGCCGCTGATGATGGAGCCCAAGGAGAAGGACCTGCTGCGGCAGCCGCCGCGGAACCCGGATGCGCATATCATCAACGCGCTGTTCTTGCAGCGGGTGGTATTGATGGGTGTGGCTATCGCGGCACCGGGTTTCCTGCTGTACCACCATTTTGGCGCGGCGGCGGTGGTGAACGGCCGGATCGTCGACGAGTTGCTGCTCACCCAGGCCCAGACGGCGGCTTTCTGGGGTATCCTGCTGGCGCACTTCGGCTATGTGATTTCCGCCCGTTCGATTTATGCCTCGGCATTCACCCTGAACCCGTTTTCCAACCCCTGGCTGCTGGCCGGCATCGCCCTGAGCACCCTCATCCGCTTTATCCCCACCCTGGTTCCCGGGGCGGCCGCCCTGTTCCGCACCGCCTCTTTCCCGCTGGACTGGTGGCCGCTGATACTGCTGTGTTTCCTGCCCAGCTTCCTGGCGATCGAAGGCGACAAGCTGTGGCGCCGGCTGTGGCCCAAAGCGCGCTGATCCCGGGCCGGCGGGCTATGGTATAGTCTGCCGCTCGCGCGGTATGGCTGTGCCCTGCCGCCACCGGAAAAGGAGGGAAAAACCTTGCGGAAACTACTCTTCGGTGTGCTGGCAGTGCTGGCATTGCTCGCTTGCATACCGCTGGTGCTGCTGGCCACCGGCACCATCAACAGCAGCAGCCTGCGCATGATCCTGAATGTCATGGCAGGAATTGGCGGGCCCGCCGCTACCGCGACCGACCTGCACCAGCGCTTCCAGCTGCCGCCGGGATTCACCCTGCAGCTGTATGCCAGCGATTTGCCGAAAGCGCGCTTCCTGCGCTTCACCCCGGGGGGCGACCTGCTGCTGAGCCGCCCCCACTCCGGCGATATCATGCTGCTGCGCAAGGATGCCAACGGGGACGGGCACCCGGATGCGGTGGTGACGCTGATCGGCGGGCTCAAGCGCCCGTTTGGGATGGACATCGCCAACGGCTACCTCTATGTCGCTGAATCCAACCGGATCGGCCGGGTGGGCTTCGACAGCGCCAGCGGCAAGCTCACCGGGGCCTATGAGCCGCTGGTGGAGGGCTTCACCGACGAGGGCAACCACTGGAGCAAGACGCTTCGCGTCGGCCCCGACGGCCTGCTGTACCTCTCCCAGGGCTCCACCTGCAATGTCTGCGTGGAAGAAGACGAAAGACGGGCGACCATGATGCGCTTCCGGCCCGACGGCAGCGGCGGCGAAATCATCGCCACCGGCCTGCGCAACAGCGTGGGCTTCGACTGGGCGCCCTGGAGCGGCGAGCTGTATGCCACCGACAACGGTCGCGACCTGCTGGGTGACGATTTTCCGCCCTGCGAGCTGAACCTGGTCGAGCAGGGTCATTTTTACGGCTGGCCCTATTTCAACGGCGCCAATCTGACCGACCCGGATATGGGCCCCGACCCGCTGGCGGGCCAGCGCCAGCCGACGGCGCCGGCCCACGGGTTTCGCCCCCACAACGCGCCCCTGGGGATCACTTTTATCGACGACAGGGGCTGGCCCGCCGGCTACGGACACACCGCGCTGGCGGCGCTGCACGGCTCCTGGAACCGCAGCACGCCTGATGGCTACAAGGTGGTATCGCTACACTGGACCGACCAGGGTATCGAGGAGCGGGATTTCCTCACCGGCTTCAACCAGGACGGGAATATCATCGGGCGCCCGGTCGACGTCGCCCAGGGACCCGACGGTGCGATCTACATCTCCGACGACTACGCCGGCGCCATCTACCGGGTCAGCCCGGGGGACAACAGGACGGGCTGGTCACCCCCGGCAGATGCGGCCGCAACGAGCCGGCTCGATGCGAAGCCACCGGCCTGGCTGGCCGGGGCCGACCTGGGCGCGATGGCGAAACGCGGGGAGCAGCTGTACTTCTACTACGACTGCGCCAGCTGCCACGAGGCGGGTGAGAATCCCAAGCTACTGACGGGCCTCTCCGACCGGCTCGGCTACAATGCCATTATCGAGGTACTCAAGGCACCCATATCCCCGATGCCCATTTTCCCGCTGAGTGACAACGAGAGACGCGAACTGGCGGTATTCCTGCTCAACCGCGGCGCGGGGAATACTCCCGTGGCCGGACAGGCAGGAGCCCAGGGCGCGCCCTGACCGGTACGGATGTTGCAATACCTGCCCAACGCCCTGACCCTGTCGCGCCTGCTGCTGGCCGGTCCCCTGGGCTTTTTTATCCTGCAGGGAAATTACCAGTGGGCGCTGGCAACAGCGCTGCTGGCAGCGGTGACCGACGCACTGGACGGCTTCATGGCCCGGCGCCTGGGCGCCCTCTCCCGCCTCGGTGCGGCCCTCGACCCGGTTGCCGACAAGGTGCTTGTTATCGTCGCGTTTGTCTGCTTCGCCCGCACCGGCCTGCTGCCCTGGTACCTGGCGCTGGTGGTGATTGCCAGGGACGTGGTCATCGTGACGGGCGCGGCCTGTTACCGCTGGCTGATCGGCCCCTTCGAGTTTGCGGCCACCCGCCTCAGCAAGGCCAATATGGCCATACAGATCGGTTTCTGCGCGCTGGTGCTGGCGGCTCAGCTCGCCCCCTGGATACCCCAGGCAGCCATTACCGCCGGTTCCGCCGCGGTGCTGTTCATCGCCGGGGCCAGTGGCTGCGACTATGTTTTGAAGTGGTCTGCCAGGGCGTTACAGCAAAGGCGGAAGGGCAATTAGCGTGTTGCAGGCGCCATTCGCAGCAAATGTAAGGGATTATCGTGGGTAACAAGATTTGCGTCCTCACCTATAACATCCACAAGGGCTATTGCACCGGCAATCGCCGCTTTGTGCTTGAGTCCATGCGCGATCGCATCGCAGAGTCCGGGGCCGATGTGGTGTTCCTGCAGGAGATACACGGCAACGCCATCAAGAGCAAGGCCAAGCGCCGCCGCTTCTCCTACCCGGACCAGCCCCATTTCGAATACCTGGCGGACCAGAGCTGGCCCCACTACGCCTATGGCTGCAACTCCATATACCGCAAGGGCGACCACGGCAACGCCATCCTGAGCATGTACCCTTTCGCCAGCTGGGAGAATATCGACGTCTCGATCTTCAAGCGCTCCAGCCGCAGCATCCTGCACGGCGTCATAGAGATCCCGGGGCGCTCGGTTCGCCTGCACACGCTGTGTGTTCACCTGGGCCTGCTGGAACAGGAGCGACGCGACCAGTTCCAGGCCCTCACCGAACGCATCGACCAGCATGTGCCCCGCGACGAGCCGATGATCATCGCCGGAGATTTCAACGACTGGCGCCAGCGCGCGGAGCAGCACCTGCACCAGGACCTGGGACTGGAGGAACTGTTCGTCAAGATGGAGGGCCGGCACGCCCGCACATTCCCGGTGTGGGCGCCGATGCTGTCGGTGGACCGCATTTACTACCGGGGCCTGAAACCCCACGCCTGCCAGCGCCTGAGCAAGGGTCCCTGGCGGGATTTATCCGACCACGCGGCACTGTTTGGAGTGTTCAGCCTATGATCCCGACAACCGGCGCGGCTTACCTGCTGCACGACCCCGCGTTCATTTCGGAGCTGGAGCAGGCGGCAAGGCCCACCGGTAAAACCCCGGAGCAGGCACTGGCGTACGCCCGCAAATGCCTGCACGAAATCGAGGCCACGCCGAAGGACTCGTGGCTGCATCCCGCCGCGAGAATGGCACGCTTTATTTATACCCGCAGCTACGAGCGGGAACTGGATATCAACTCGGAAGCCCTGGAGGAATTGCGGGAACTGTCCAGGGATCACCTGCTGCTGTTCCTGTGGTCGCACAAATCCCACATGGACAGTTTTGTATTCCTGCTGTCCCTTTACGAGAACGATTTCAAGCCGCTGCCGCTGATCTTCGCGGGAATCAACATGAATTTCCTCGGCTTCGGCAGCCTGGCCCGGCGGGTGGGCGCCATCTTCCTGCGGCGCACCTTCCAGGAAGACCCGGTCTACAAACTGGTGTTTCGCCGCTATATAGATCACCTGATACGCAACAAGCTGCCGCTGTCCTGGTCCATCGAGGGCACCCGCTCCCGCACCGGCAAGTTGTCGCCGCCGAAACTGGGTATCCTCAACTGGGTGGTGGAATCCTGCGAGAAGGAGCGGGTCGACAAGGTGCTGCTGGTTCCGGTATCGATCGCCTTCGACCGCATCGCGGAGATCGATGACTATGTCGCCATCCAGCGCGGCGAACCCAAGCGCAAGGAATCCCTGGGCTGGTTTTTCAATTATATCTTCGGCATGAACCAGCCCTACGGCAAGATCTACGTGCGTTTCGCCAAACCCCTGGCACTGGGCGAGGCCCCCGGCCTGAACGCGGAATTGTCGGGCAACGAGGGCCAGGATCCCGGCCCCGTTACCCGGATGGGCTTCGAGGTCTGTTCGCGCATCGAGCAGATCACCCCGATCAAGTCCGCGGAC
>JAOUDU010000275.1 GCA_029859085.1 Gammaproteobacteria bacterium
CCTGGGCATGTTCAATAGCCTGCAACGCCTCGAGCAATTGCGCTGGCGGCAGGTCGGTATCGAGTCGCAGCACCGCGTTGAGGTAGTCCGGTTGTTTTCCGGGGCCGACGGCTGCGCTGCGGTAGAAGCTGGAAACCTGCACCAGCCGGGAGGAGGGTAACTGCGCGATGGCCCGGAGCGCGGCGCGCAGTTGGAGCAGGGGCTGCTGCAGGTTGCTGCCGAGGCCGATATAGGCCGGGATCATGCCCTGGAGCGGCGGCCGCGGGACCTGCGCCCGCTGCGCGGTGCCTTGTCCTGGTCGGCCTGCTGCAGGCGCTCTTCCATGGGCAATTCCTGGAACCCGGTCCACCAGCTGCCGAGGTTGCCGGTATCCTCCCCGGCCTGTTCCCGCAGCAGCAGGAAGTCATAGGCCGCGCGAAAACGGCGGTGATCGACCAGCTCCGCCGCCTTGCGGCCGCGGCGATTCTCCAGGCGCAGCTGGAACTCCCATATTTCCCGCATGGGCTGGCTGAAACGCTTGGGAATGGATATGTTGCGGGCGGCCTCGGAGATCGCTTCCTGGGCGGCGTTGTGCATGGCCGGTATGGCCGGTTCGCCGTGGTCCTGCAGGCGCAACGCCTCGCGCTGTACCACCGGCCACAGCAGCGCGGCGAGGATAAAAGCCGGGGTGACCGGTTTGTCCTGTGCCATTCGCAGGTCGGTGCTGACCATGGGGGCGCGAACCAGGGCAAGCGCGGTCGGGTGCCGGAGCATTTCCGCGTAGGTGTCCGGGAACAGGTACAGTATCAGCTTGTGCTTGAGCAGCAGGTCGAAAGTATCCGCCGCGCAGCCCGCCAGGAACAGCTTGAGAAATTCATCGAACAGCCGGGCCGCAGGAATTTCCGCCAGCAGGTGGGCGCAAGCCGGTATGGCCCGCGCGGTGCCGGGGTCGATTTTGAACTTGAGCTTGGCGGCAAAGCGCAGTACGCGCAGCATGCGCACCGGGTCCTCGGTGAAGCGGACCGCGGGCTCACCGATAATACAGATGCTGCGGCGCTCCAGGTCCTGGAGCCCGTGGACATGGTCAAAAACCTGGAAAGTGCCGGCGTCGTAGTACAGCGCATTGACTGTCAGGTCCCGCCTTACCGCGTCCTCCTCCAGCGTGCCATAGACATTGTCCCGCAACAGCAGGCCACTGGCTGACTGGCGGGAATGGTTGCCGCCTGTCTCGGAGGTGGGTTCCGCGTCGTTATCATGGTGGCCGCGGAAGGTGGTGACTTCGATGATTTCCCGCCCGAAACGCACATGGACGATACGAAAGCGGCGCCCGATGATGCGGGAGCTGCGGAACAGCGCATGTACGGTTTCCGGCGTTGCGTCGGTGGCGATGTCAAAGTCCTTGGGGTGTCCGCCCAGCAGCAAATCCCGGACGGCGCCCCCGACCAGGTAAGCCTGGTAACCACTGCCACGGAGGCGGGACATCACTTTGAGTGCGCCATCACTGATGTTTTTGCGGGAGATGCAGTGCTGGTCCCTGGGAATGATTTTCAAGCGAGAATGTGCCTGTGACGGTATGTTTGAGGCGCGCAGTCTAACATATTTCTGGAGCCGGATCGGGGGAGGCGGTGCGCGTCGGGCCGGGGGAGTGAATGAAGGGGAAAACAGTGTTTTCCCCATCCAGGTCTCACTTCAGGAGTTATTGTTATTTCTTGAGCGCTGTTATTTTTATGAAGCCTATCAAAACACAGGTGCGGAATTTGCCCAAGTACTTTTCGGTGCCGATTGGCAGCGGGAAGCGGGCAGTCCCATGGCCGTGCATGTGCCGGCTCGAAAGCCCGCATGCCAACAATGAAATAGAAGGGGAAGGTATCTTCCCCATCCAGGTCCATAGTGGCGCGTGTTATTTTTATTACGGTAACTGTTATTTTTATTTTTCGTACCTCCCTAGGAATTGCACGCCGCGTGCCAATAACAAAAAAATATATATTAAACAACAAGATAGATAATAAAAGCTGATTTCTGAACTTGCAGTAAACGAGCGCTTGTTACCTAACTACACCGCTTTATGTAACGCCCGGCGGGCCGGGTAACGCTCATTTTCCGCGAACCGCGGACTTCCTGCCCTGGCTGGAGGACCCCGGGCGGTTGCGCGGAATACCCAGCCGCTGGCGCCGCTCCCACAAACATTTGCGGCTCACCCCAAGTTTCTGGGCGAGCTCGGTTTCGCTCATGGAGTCCTGGTGCTCCATTACGAAGCGCTGGAAATAGTCTTCCAGGGACAGGTCTTCCAGCGGGTCGGAACTGGCGCTTCCGGCCTTGCGGGGGGTGGGGGCCAGGCCCTGGGAGCCGCGGATACGATTGATGTTCACCAGTTCCAGGTCGATGCCGAGGGCATCGTTATCGATCTCCTCGTGATCGGACAGGATTACCGCCCGCTCGATGGCGTGCTCCAGTTCGCGCACGTTGCCCGGCCACTGGTAGGTGGTGATGGCCTGGATTGCGCGCGGTGACAGCCGCATCGGTTTTTTCCCGAGGCGCTCAACCTGGAACTGCAGCATATTCTCCGCCAGGTGCAGGATGTCCTTGCCGCGCTCCCGCAGCGGAGGAAGTGACAGTTGCAGCACGTTGATCCGGTAGAACAGGTCCTGGCGGAACTCGCCCTCCGTGGCCAGGGCCTGCAGGTTGCGGTGGGTGGCGCAGATCAGTCGCACATTGACCTTGCGGGAGTGGACCGACCCGATGCGACGGATTTCGCCCTCCTGGATGAAGCGCAGCAGGCGCGCCTGTGCTTCCATCGGCAGTTCCCCGATCTCGTCCAGGAACAGGGTGCCGCCGTCGGCCGCCTCGATCAGGCCCATGCGGCTGGCGTTGGCCCCGGTAAAAGCGCCTTTTTCATAACCGAACAGTTCCGACTCGATCAGGGTATCGGGAATGGCGGCGCAATTCACCGAGACCATGATCTTGTCGCCCCGCTGGCTGTGCCGGTGCACGCTGCGCGCCACTATCTCCTTGCCGGTGCCGGTCTCGCCCAGCACCAGCACAGTGGAATCGGTTGGCGCTACCTTGCGGATATGCTCAAACAGCGTTTGCATGGCGGGGCAGTTGCCGGTGATGCCGGTAACCCCGATGGGTTTGGACGGGCCGCCGCCGTTTTTTTCCTGGATCTGGCGGGGAGCCGGATGATCCGCAATGATGCGCTGCACGGCTGCGATCATATCGCCGTGGTCGAATGGCTTGGCAATATAATCGACGGCTCCCATGCGCATGGAATCCACAGCGGAGCGCAGGCTGGCGTAACTGGTCATGACAAGCACCGGCACTTCCCCCGCCTTGCGGATCAGGTCGGTGCCGGGTGCGCCGGGCAGGCGCAGGTCAGTGATGATCAGGTCGAATTCCTCGAGGTCCTGGTTGGATTGGGCCTCCTGTACCGAACCGGCCTCACTGACCTGGTAACCGTTGCGTTCCAGCAGGCGCCTGAGGGCGGTGCGAATCACCGATTCGTCCTCTACAACCAGGATTTTGTGCATCAGGTGTTACCCTCTGAGTACCAACTACCCAACATACTATCCCAACCCGCCGGATTCCAGTACCAGTCCCGGTATCTGCGCTGTTATCGGGGCCCGCCAGATGCCTACGCCGCGAACGTGTCGCCGTAGCTGGCCCGCGGCAATTCCAGCGTCACCCGGGTGCCCGGGCTGGGCCCGTCGGACAGCGGGCTGGTAAGGCTGACGCTGCCGCCCATGTCATCCATGATGCTGTAAACCAGCGCCAGGCCCAGCCCGGTGCCGGCACCGGGATCCTTGGTGGTGAAAAAGGGCTCAAATACGTGGGCCTGCAGGTCTGGCGGTATGCCGCAGCCATCGTCCTGGATATCGACCCGGACAAGCTCTCCCGCGCAACCGGCCAGGATTTCAACCCGGCCGAATTCGTCACAGGCATCCCGGGCGTTGCTCAACAGGTTGACGAAAACCTGTAACAGGCGCTGGCTGTCGGCCAGCACCACCAGTTCCCGGTCGCAGTGGTTGGCGAACTCTACCGGCTTTGCCTCCCGGTCGAGCGCCAGCAGGTGAATAGCCTCGTCGACGCAGTCCGCCAGGTTGCCAGGCGCCAGCGCGACTTCCCCGGAACCGGACCCGGCGTGAGAGAAATTCACCAGGGATTCGACGATGCGGGTGATACGCTCGGTCTGCTTGAGAATGTCCTGCGCGGTGAAGCGTATTTCGTCCGGGTCGGTTTCGTACTCCAGGTTCTGGGCCAGGCAGGCAATCCCGGTTACCGGGTTGCCTATCTCGTGGGCGACTCCTGCGGCGAGCCGGCCGATGGAGGCCAGCCGCTCATTGTGCAGCAGTTCCTCCTCGAGCAGTTCGAAATCCGTGATGTCTTCCACCAGTATCACGGTGTCCGCAGGCCTGCCCGAAGTGTTGGCACCGGCGTCCGCCTTGTGCAGGCTGATCCAGCGGGTGTTGCTGCCCGGGCTGGCCACCTCAACCTTGAGCTGGGTGTGCTTGTCGCCCCGCTGGAACTCGCCAATGATCTGGCGCCAGGGTTGGGGCAGGGAGCCCAGCAGGGAGCCCAGAACCTGCCCCGGGGCGATTCCGGTGATCTGTTCCATGCTGCGGTTCCACAGCAGGACCTCGTCATCGTCCCCGATGGAGCATACGCCGATGGGCAGGTTGTCCAGGGTTTCCCGGTAGTGGCGGCGCAGGTTATCCAGGTCCGCCGTCAGGCCGGTGAAGCGCGACTGCACCCGGTCCAGTTTGCGCTCGATCAGGTGAATGTCCTCGGTGCTGCCCTCCAGTCCCGGCTCGAAGGGGATACAGCGCTCGATTATGCCGTGCGCCACCGCCGGGC
>JAOUDU010000276.1 GCA_029859085.1 Gammaproteobacteria bacterium
GATGACACGGGCTTTTCTTTCAAGCTGGGCAGTATGTATGAGCTGACCGAGCGCACCCGGTTCGGCCTCATCTACCAGAGCGAAATAAAGCCGGAGTATGGCGGCGATCTCAAGCTGGTCGCCCCCAGCGGCGGGATAGTACCACCCGACAGTGAGCTGACCGTTGCCGTCAAGTCCGAGCTCGCTTTCGCCGAGTACGTCAGGTTTGCCATGCACCACGACCTGGATGACAAGTGGGGCGTGAACCTCACCATCGGCTGGGAAAACTGGAGCCAGCTGGGTGAAGTGCCTCTCTCGACGAGCAACCGCGGCGGCGCGATACCCACCAAATGGAGCGATACCTACCATTATGCCTGGGGCGCGGAGTACCAGCTGGACAAGCGCTGGGCATTTACCGGCGGCGTGGCCTATGACACCAACCCGGTCGACAAGGAAGATCGCAACGCGCAATTGCCGGTGGACCGCCAGATTACCTATGCCTTCGGCACTCGCTATACCATCAGCGACGCACTCACTGTTGGCGGCTATATCAATTACATCGACCTGGGCAAAGCCAGGATCGCGGCGGAGAACTTCGGTGGCGAATACCAGGACAACGGCGTGCTGGGCCTGGCAGCGAACGTGAACTGGACATTCTGACCCGCCCCCGGGGCGTCACCTGGCACGCCTGCCCTGTGCCATCGCGCAACCGGGCAAGGCCATGACATGCGCAGGGCCGGCTGACATAATGGACTGGCGGCCGAAATACCCTGGAGATTCCCATGCGCCTTCACAACTTACTGGCGGCCTTGCTGCTCCTGTCGCCATTTGGCCATGCCGAAACCCTGGTGGTAAAAAACGCTAACGGCGATCCGCTGGCCCGGGTCATGGTCACCCAGTCACCGCTGGCACAGCCCGCGGCGGACCTCAGTGACGACGGTTACGCCCCCAACGGCGTGACCAATACCAGCGACCCGGCAACCACCCGCTTCACCAACGCCGCCGGCGTGGTCAGCTTCGACCCGCCGGCATGGCCGGTCACCTACCGCGCCCGGGCCCAGGGCTACGTCGATGCGCAACTGCCTGCGCTGGAAGGCGAACTGGTCATGCAGCGCATGACGCCGGAGCAGGAGATCGCCAGTTACCCATCCAATGTGTGGTTGTCCCAGCTTGATTTTGGCGGGGATGCAGACCTGAAAAAAACTTTCCAGCTCAACTGCGCCTTCTGCCACCAGCAGGCCTCGCCGTTCATGCGCAACGAGCGCACCGAGGAACAGTGGCTGAGCGTGATCGAGCGGATGAACAGCTACGGCGCCCGCCTGCCCACGGATGACCACCACAAAGTGGCAACCCTGCTGCGCGAGGAATACCGGCGCCTGCGGGAGCACCCGGAGACAGTTCCGGCACCTCGCCGCTGGGATGACTACCTGGCGACGATAGAGATGACCGAGTGGCCGATCGGCGACGGCTTTTCCCAGATGCACGACTTCCTGCTGCACCCCAACGGTTACGTCTATATCGGCGACAACCTGTTCGACCGCGTCTACGAACTCGACCCGAAAACCGGCAAGTACACGGTGTACAAGGTGCCGCACGACGAGGACATGACCCTGGGCGGCATCATGGGCAACCGCTTCAAGGTCTTCCCCAAGATGTACAACTACCTGGGCGTGCACTCCTTCGCCTATTCGAAAAAGGACGGCAATATTTTCATCACACCCTCCATGCAGCAGGCCCTGCTGGAATTCGACATAAAGACGAAGACATTCATCACCCACCCCATGCCCGGAGGCTACTACCCCCACACCATCCGGGTGGACGACAGGGACCGGGTCTGGTTTACCCTGGCCCTGTCCTCCCAGGTGGCGATGTTCGATCGCAACACAAAAGAGTTCACCCTGTACGACCTGCCGGCCCGCGGCGTGATGGAGTGGTTCATCCTCAAGACCCTGCCGGTCATCTTCAGTATCAGCCCCGAGAACCGTCCCCAGCCGGCGCCGGACCGGGAGGGCACCGGCCTGCCCATGCCCTACGGCATCGATATCACACCGGATGGCATGGTGTGGGTGGCGCGGCTCTACGCCAACGACCTGGCCCGTATCGACCCCGACAGCGGCGAGGTCACGATGATCGACTTTCCCTACCAGGGCCCCCGGCGCCTGCGTTCGGATGCCGAGGGCAACCTGTGGATCGTCGCCTTCCAGGATTCACTGCTGGTGAAATACGTCCCGGCCTCGGGCGAATTCACCAGCTATAAACTCCCTGTGGTCAACGAGGTGCCCTACGCCCTCAACGTGGACCGCGACCGCGGCGTGGTATGGGTCAACGGCAACCAGTCGGACACCATCCTGGCCTTCGATATCGCCGGCGAAAGCTGGAAGGTCTATCCCCTGCCGCGCCAGCGCTTTTTCACCCGTGACATAGAGATCTCGGAGCAGGACGGCGCGGTGTACACCACCAATTCCCACTTCCCCACCTGGCAGTCCGAGGGGGGAGTACCCACCCTCTTGCGCCTGACCCCGCTGGCCCGGTGAACGCGATACCCATGTGCGCGCGCTTCAGGTCGCTGCTGATCCTGCTGGGCGGCATCGGCTGCAGCGCGGCCATCGCAGCCGGGCCGGGCTGGCTGTACTACGGTGGCGACCAGGGCGGCCGCCACTATTCGGAAGCAGCGCAGATCGACCGCGCCAACGTGGCAGACCTCGAGGTGGCATGGGTGTTTCGCAGCGGCGACATGGCGACCTATGGCCCGGAGATGAAGAAGACCTCAACCCAGAGCACGCCGATCCTGCTGCCGCAAGCCGCCGGGGAGTCCCTGGTGTACTGCACGCCCTTCAACCGGGTAATCGCGCTGGACCCGGCAACCGGGCAGCAGCGCTGGAGCTTCGACCCGCAGATCGACCACGGCGGCGATCGCCCCTTCCGCTGCCGCGGGGTGAGCTACGCCGAGGAAACCCGCGCCGCTGTCGACCAGCACTGCCGCCACCGCCTCTACCTGAGTACCCATGACCGCCGCCTGTGGGCCATCGACGCGATCGACGGCAAACCCTGCGCCGGTTTCGGCGACCGCGGCAAAGTGCTGCTGTTCGGCGATGAGGGCCTGGTGCCGGGCGAAGTCAGCAACTCCTCGGCCCCGGTGGTGGCGGACGGCGTGGTGGTTACCGGCTCCACCGTGGTCGACTTCGTGCGCGCCACCACGCCCCGCGGCACAGTGAAGGCCTTCGACAGTTTCAGCGGCCGGCCCCTGTGGCAGTTCGACCCGCTGCTGGGGCATGCGGCCAGCGGCAGCGCCAATGTGTGGGCGCCCATATCGGTGGATGCGGAAAACGGCCTGGTTTACCTGCCCACCAGCAACTCCTCACCGGATTATTACGGCGTCGGGCGGCCGGGGGATGACCTCTATGCCAACAGCGTGGTCGCCCTGGACCTGCACAGCGGTGAATACCGCTGGCATTTCCAGCACGTGCGCCACGACCTGTGGGACTACGACACCCCGGCGCAGCCGATACTGTTCGAGTGGCGCAAAAACGGCGAGACCATCCCGGCCCTGGCCCAGCTGACCAAGCAGGGCTTCGTGTTCGTTTTCAACCGCCTGACCGGGGAACCCCTGTGGGAGATTACCGAGCAGCCGGTGCCCCCCTCCCGGATTCCGGGCGAGCACACCGCCCTCACCCAGCCCAAGCCGATAGCCCCGCCCCAGTTGCTGAATCCCTTCCTGATGCCGGCGGATGCCTGGGGCCTGACGCCATGGGACCGGGCAGACTGCGCGACCCAGCTCGCCGGGCTGGAAAACCTGGGCCTGTTCACGCCCAACAGCGAACAGCTGACACTGATGTTCCCCGGCAGCCTCGGCGGCCCCAACTGGGGCGGCGGGGCCCTGGTGGGGGACACCGGCATACTGCTGGTCAACGTCAACAATGTGGCGTTTACCGGCAGGCTGATTCCCACTCCACCGGCGAACGCAGCAGCCAGCCGCAGGCAGGATCACCCCGCCGCGGGGCACCGCATGCAGGTCACCATGGAGGGTACGCCCTACACCATCGAGATCGGCAGCCTGCAGTCCTTCCTGGGGATTCCCTGCAACCCGCCGCCCTGGGGCAAGCTGGTGGCGGTGGATTTGATCAACGGGACCATCGCCTGGGAGACCGCGCTGGGCTCGGTGCATGAAATGGGACCCGTCGCGGCGCCGTTCCATATCGAGTGGGGCACCCCGAACCTGGGAGGCGGTATCGCCACCGCCGGGGGCCTGTTCTTTATCGGCGCCACCATGGACCGGCAGATACGCGCTTTCGATGTAAGCGACGGCGAGACCCTGTGGCAGTACACATTGCCGGTCGACGCCGCCGCCACACCGATGACCTACGTATACCGGGGCCGGCAGTATGTCGTGATCAATGCCGGGGGGCATCACATGTTCGAGCGCGAAATGGGCGACTACCTGTATGCCTTCGCCCTGCCCGAATGACAGGACGCTGAAAAGGGAATGTACCGATGAAAAAACTCCTGGCCTGGTTCGCCCTGCTGCTGCTCGCGGCGGTACTGGTGATCGGCGGCACCCTGCTGCTGAGCGATTCGCCGATGAAAACCCTGGAGTCCTTTGCCATCCGCCACGCCGACCAGCTGCCCCTGGCTTACCTGGGAGAGAAGCTGTTCGACAAGCACTGCTCCAGCTGCCACGACAACCCGGCCATGCACGCGCCCAGCCGGGAGGCCCTGTCCGGGTTTTCCAAGGAGACGGTGATGGTGGCGCTGGAGTTCGGCAAGATGCAGCCGATGGCCGCCCACCTGAACAAGCAGGAACGCGGGCTGATCGCCATTTATCTCGCCGGCTCCGCGCCCGCT
>JAOUDU010000277.1 GCA_029859085.1 Gammaproteobacteria bacterium
TTACTGCGTTGACTACGCCCGCGGTGCTACCGGCGCCGCGGTTGACTACCAACCCTACCAGGCGGTGCAGCGGGACTACCCGGAGATCAGCGAGGCCGAATTCCGGGCCGCGATCCAGCTGGTGCATCCCGACGGCAGCGTGACAGCGGGCGCCGGGGCCGCGTTTGAAGCCCTCGCGCTGGGCAATCACAGCAAACTCTGGTGGGCCTGCTATCGCCGGCTGCCGCTGTTTGCAGTCCTGTGCGAGTGGTGCTATCGGCAGGTGGCAGGTCACCGCGATATCTGCTACCGACTGAGCCGGGTGTTGTTCGGGGGCCGCCTGCAGGTGACTTCGATGCGCCTGACCAGCTGGCTCTTCCTGCGGCTGCTCGCGCTGGTCTACGTGGCTGCCTTCGGGTCATTCGCGCTGCAGGCGCAGGGGTTGATCGGCGCGGACGGAATTCTTCCGGTCACCGACTTTTTCGCCGCGGTCGATCTCGGTTACGGTCCCGAGAAGTACCTGTTGCTGCCATCCCTGTTCTGGCTTGATGCATCCGGCGCTGCCATCAATGCGGTCGGTGGCATCGGCTGCATCCTGGCAGTACTGCTGTTCCTGAACGTGCTGCCGCGACTCTGCCTGGTGAGTTTGTACGTGTGCTACCTGAGCCTGTTTCACGGGGGCCAGGTATTCATGTCGTTCCAGTGGGATATATTGCTGCTGGAGTGCGGCTTCCTGGCGATCTTCCTGCCCTCGAACCCGCGATTGTTCAGCTGGCTGTACCGCTGGTTGCTGTTTCGCTTCATGCTGCAATCGGGCCTTGTGAAATTGATGAGCGGGGATCCCCACTGGCGGGATTTGAGCGCCCTCCAATTTCATTTCGAAACCCAGCCGCTGCCTACGGCCCTGGCATGGTATGCGGACAAATTGCCCGCGGTCGTGCTGCAGGCGGGGGTGGTATTCACCTTCGCCGTGGAATTACTGCTGCCCTTCCTGATCCTGATGCCCCGGCGTCCCAGGGCGCTGGCGGCGCTTGGCATCGCGCTGTTCCAACTGACAATTATCGCCACTGGCAGTTATAACTTCTTTAACCTGCTGACGATATGCCTGTGCCTGCTGCTGTGCGATGACCAGATGGTAGAGAGGTTCTGCCCGCTGTTTATCCGGCGCCGGGTGGTGCATGGTGAAGCCGGGCCGGTGGGCGCGCGGTTGGCGTCGCTGCTGGCGGTGCCGATTGCGGTTGGCTACCTGGCGCTGACGTCTATCCAGTTGGGTGCCACCGGGAGTCGCGACTCAATCACCGGGTTGCCCGGGCAGCTGCTTGCCTGGAGCGAGCCGTTCCATGTCGCCAACAGTTACGGCCTGTTCGCGGTGATGACCACCGGGCGCGACGAGATCATCTTCGAGGGATCCCGGGACGGGCGCGAGTGGCTCGAATATGAGCTTCCCTATAAACCCGGGGCGCTGGACCGGCGCCCGGTATGGGCGACACCCTGCCAGCCCCGGCTGGACTGGCAGCTGTGGTTCGCGGCGCTGGCACCGCGGGAACAGAACCCCTGGTTGCAGGGCCTGGTGAAAGGCCTGCTGACCGGCTCGCAGCCGGTCCTGGGCCTGTTTGCGCACAACCCTTTTCCCGCTGACCCGCCGCGCTATATTCGCGCCAGCCTGTATCGCTACCGGTTTTCCGGCTGGTCCGAGCGCGGCCAGAACAGTTCCTGGTGGACGCGGGAGTATATCGGCAGTTTCTGGCCTGTTACCGGCTGGCGCCAATCCGTGGAGAGACTCCCCGGGCGCTGACAGGTATGATCCGGCTGTTATCCATTCCCGGACGGAAAAAAATGCGGCGCTTCCTCACTAATCTCTGGTCGACCGGCATTGTCGGAACCTTCCTCGCCGGCCTGCTGGCGTTGCTACCGATAACACTCACCGTGATTGCGATCAGTTGGCTGGTGCGGCAACTCTCCCGCATGTTCGGGCCCGGCTCCATGCTGGGCGGCCTGATGACGTATGGCGGTGACACCATCGTGGGCGAGAAGCACCAAACCCTCGCCTTCCTGGTCGGCCTTGTCATAGCCCTGGGACTTGTCTGGTTGGTCGGCCTGCTGGTTAAAACCCAGGCGAAAGAGCATCTCGACGAGGCCCTCGACTGGCTGATGGGGCGGCTGCCGCTGGTGCGCTCCATCTACAAGCCGGTTGCCCAGGTCGTTCGCCTGATGGCCAGTGGCGAGGGGAAAAACTTCCAGGGCATGTCTGTCGTTGCCTGTCGCCTGGGAGGCGGGGAGGGCGGCGGCGTGGAATTGCTGGGACTTGTCACCTCGCCGAAAATATTTGATATCGCGGGCGAGAAACGGCGTCTTGTTTACCTTCCAACCTCGCCATTGCCGATGTCTGGTGGGCTGCTGCTGGTCCCGGAATCCAGCATCATCCCGATGCCGGACATGAGTATCGACGAATTGATGCAGATTCATGTATCACTCGGCGTGGTCACACCGGAGGGGCTTTCAGTGCGGAAGTGAAAGCGCCGGCGATTTGCTGCCTGATGCAAAACTCCGCGAAGCTGGAATCGACCGACTCGCTGGGTTAGCATGCGCCCCGGGCGCCCGTAGCTCAGCCCGGATAGAGCAGTAGCCTTCTAAGCTATTGGTCGCAGGTTCGAATCCTGCCGGGCGCGCCATCCTTACAAGGTCCTTTCCGCCTGCCGGGAATTCAGGGCATGGCCAACAGATTGCAATCCAGCTTGTCGACTATCTTTTCCGCGGTGTTGGTATTGATCACGGCGGCGAGCCCGGTTCGGGCGGAATTGCCGATCACCACCAGGTTTGCACCCAGTTCCCGCGCGGCCTCGACGATGACCTCATCGGATTCGCCCATCCTGATATGCACCTGGTCGCTGGGTACGCCACAGGCCCTGACCAGTTGGCCCTTGTCCGGGCGGTCCGACAACTCGGTGTAGGCGTTGATGAAGTGAACTTTCACCGTGTCCGCGGCGGCCAGGCGCCGGATGAAATCCAGGATTTTCTGGTTCAATTCATCGTAGGCTCCGCGTTCTCCGCGGAATTGAACGGCGGCAAGTATGATGCGAACGGGACCTGCCGCCTCTGCCTCGGGTTTGACCAGCAACACGGGGCAGGAGCATTCACGCAACAGCGTTCGATCCGGGGTCGTCTGCAGCAGCCGCTGGCTGGCGGAACGTTTGTGGGCGGATTTGAAGACGCCGTCGGCCCCGATGCGATCGGCAGCGCGCACTACTGACTGGTACCAGTCCTTGTCCCACTCGACCTCGGTAGTCACCTGCAGCCCCTTCGCAACCAGCTCTGCAACGGCGTCTTTTACAATCTCTTTCTGGGCGGCGATGAGTTCCGCTTTGCGGGCGGATCTTTTTTCCGCTTTTGGTATCCTGGCGTGAATACACGAATAGACATGTAATTTTATGTCAGAGCCTTTTGCGCTCTGGGCGAGGGCGGCGGCCCGCGCAAGCGCAGGCTGGTTATCCGTTGTAGGGTCGTAAACCACGAGAATGCAGGCGCTGGGCATTGATTGTCTCCGATAGGTCGGTGAGCCGGTTTCAGCTGAAGTCCCATTATGGCTGAAGGCCGGGCTTTTGTCCGCTTATTCGATCGGGCTTGCGCCAGCGTCCGGCAGGGCGAATTTTATCGACCCCGCTCAAGGCCCTCAAGAAAGGTGTTGGCGCTGCTTTCAAACAGGCTGTAGATGTCGGCTCCGGGCATGACATGCTCGATGTTGCCGTTCATTGCCAGGCATGCCAGCCCGTGGCCCATGGCCCAGAACTTGACTGCCAGCTCCAGCGGGTTGTCATTTTCCAGCCCCGACGCCGCGCACCAGGCTTTTACCGAGTCGACCAGGATATAAAAATCCGACGTCTGGAGTTCCATGTCAGCGGTACTTTTCCTGCGCAGGCCGATATCGCCCCACATGAGGTCGTAAAATGCACGGTGCCTGATGACAAAAGCGATATAGGTTTTGCCCTGCGCAATAAGGTGTTCCCGGCTGCCGGGTGCCAACAGTGCCACTGTCTGCCTTATCTCCTCGTCCAGTGCCATGAAAGCGACTTCCGCCACCGCCTGCAGCAGCGCGTTCCGGTCTGCAAAATGGCGATAGGGTGCGGCGCTGCTGACATTGGCACGGCGGGCCGCCTCTGCCATCGAGAAGTCCAGCGAGCCCTGTTCCTCGATCAATTCACCGGCCGCGATGATCAGCGCGTTGCGCAGGTCGCCGTGGTGATAGGATTTGCCGTATCTGTTGGCGTCACTCCCGCTCATGGCTGGCTTGCCCCGGATCTGTGACCGTATATCCGCGCCGCTGTTTCCACTGCCCGGCCCGGTTTGCGTCCGATACCCATAACCACCGAGAACAACGGTGGCACCAGGAAGAAGGAGACTATGGTCGACAGCAGGACCCCGCCGGCAATGGCCATCGCGAAGGGCGGCCAGAACTGGCTGCCCTCCAGGATCAGGGGCAGGAAACCGCCGAAGGTGGTCACCGTGGTGGAGATGATATGTCGGCTCGAATCCATCACCACCGCGCGAATGGCGAACAACCCGCCCCGGGCCGCGCCCTCGTTTTCCTGCAGCGCGGTCATGATGATGATCGCGGCATTGATGGAAACCCCGATCGAACCGATCACCCCGATTACCGCCTGGATGCCGAAGGGGTAGGCGAATACCGCCAATGACAGCAGGGACAGGCCCAGGGAGCATACGCACACCAGCAGGGAGATCGCGGTCAGGCGCCAGGAGTTGAAGGTCATCACCAGGGTCGCCAGCAGCGCCGACAGGATAAGGCCCAGCGGGGCGACCAGTTTTTCAACCACCTTGGCCCTCTC